>CAYLWK010000356.1:0-8602 GCA_964387255.1 uncultured Oligoflexia bacterium | reverse complement strand
ATTTTCAATTTTATCAATGATGGACCCTTGCACAGGGATTGCATCCCCCACACTGCGATCCTAACCATGGATTTTTAACGGACCGATCTTTTAAACGCGTCAGAGTGTCGGGAAGGTCTGATCCTTCTCCAATAACCTCAATTGGCAATGCTTCTCGGTATCGTCCTGTGCTCGTGATCACACTGTACCTAGGACGCTTTTCTCTTGGAATTTGTCCGGTTACTCCGTGACTTCGATCTAAAAACTCCTCCTGTGGGAGACTTAAATCAATGATCACAACCTTGGTGCGTGCTCTACGATCGGTGACCAAGCCGCGCATGGTACGGTGATACGCTTCAATCATCTCTCTTGTGTCATCAATTAAGACCAAGGTATGAAGCGGTTCTTTTTCATAGTCCGGCCCATCCAAGGAAACCCGCAGATGACTTTGATTGGGTTCTTCACGACGCATCGCAAGCACTGTATCCCGAGCAATTCTTGCCTTTCGATCTGAGAAATCCGTCTCGGTAGTGTACAAATCCCAGTCTGGCCTTGAGATCGGGTGAAACAAATCGTAGTTTGGCTCGTACTTGATATAGCCTTTTCTTTTTAAATACCTAAAAAACTCTTTCCATTCTTCAATGGAATGCCCTCGGGCAGTGATGATTCCAAAATGACGAGCAGTTTCTTCGTGGTTCAGAATTTTTTCTATGGCCTTCCAATGTCTCCCTCGCCAATCATAGCCACGCGTTTCAGAGAGTTTTTCTGCTTCTTTAAAGTCCTCTAAAAGATAGTTTCTACCTTCTTCATCTGCTTCGAAATAATATTTATAGCTTGCAGGTTGCCTAAGCTCGTACTCACCTGGATAGAATTCATTGCCTTCAATGTCCTTCAGTGAATCAATTTGATTTCCAAGATGTCGAGGTCCTTGCGCTAAGAGTCCATTTCTTCGGATATGCGTGAATGTTTCCCAATCCACTTCAACTGTTTCAGGACCGCTTGGAACTTCTTGAATTGAATGCTCACGTAATTCCTGTCGAAATAAAACAACACGCGTTTTAAATGCTCCGCGTCTTCGTAGTTTGCCATCTAAGTCATAAACATTTCGATCTTCAATAAAAACACCGTCAAAGTCAGACAAGATGACGGTTCGACTCCCTGACTGCGCCCAACTCTGACAGGAAATCCCTAAACTTGAAATGATAATGAAAAAAGAAAAAATCCAAGACCAACCCCACTTTTGGTCTGTCATCCATTGCCCCCTATGCACTAAGTTTTTTTCCCCACTTCACTGCAAAAAACCACAGTTCAAACAATGCAGCAAGTTTGAGCTCACCTTTTTTAGACTCACTGCTTCAGCCTCGTTGCTACTTCCGCGTTTTCTTTCAAATTTCTATTTCACGCCGCACTTAACACTTTCCGTCAAAACAATTCGCCCGCTCCGCCTTGTTTTATGTCTTGTTTCAAAAGAAAACCTCATCACGCTAAACCACGATCATGAGGTTTTGATGAAGAAAAAGAAGAGTCGTTTTAAGAAAGACAAAAAGCCTCACAGATGCCGCTATGACAAGGGGGGGCGCTTCGAATCAGAAGCGGAGTGAGAAGACGCCTGATTCTCTAAAGAAGAATTCGGCGCCGACGAAAAGGATTTAAACTTTTGCATCGAACTGAACTGACCCTGCGCACTTTCTTCGATGACTCGCAGCTTATTTTTCTGAAGTGTGATCCATGCAGGAATCGCAAAAACAGCCGCAAAAACACAGGTAAACTCACCTAAAACCGAAAGAAGTCCAAAACTCACGAACGCTTGGTTCCCCGCGAGTAACAACGATCCATATCCAATCACGGTCGTCATGCTAGCTAAAATCACTGCACCTCCCGTGTTGCGGATTACTCGAACGATATTACGCTTTCTTTCAATATGATAACGCTGAAAGACATTCACTGCATAATCCACACCTATTCCAAACGTAATAGGAAGGGCGATAAAGTTTAAAAAATTAATCTTAAGGTCAATTTGGAACACAATCGCTGCAAGCCAAATCACCCCTAAGCTCAAGGCAGAAAGTACTGCAAAAATAGTTCTTCGATCTCTAAACAGTAAAATGACAAGAATCACGACAGCTCCTAGTGCTAGCGCTGTTGCAATGGGCCCATCCCTTTTGATGGCATGAATCATGTCCGCACTCACTGCAAGTTGGCCTGCAACAGGCGTTCCAGAACGTACCCAATCTGCTTCTTCCCTGAGCCCTCGAATAAAATCCACCAGTAAAAGTGCATCTGATGTTTGCCCTCCGACAGGAGGCTCAACCAAAACCAAGTTTCCCAAAGTGCCATCTTTTTCAGTAAGCTTTTTTTTCACTAAAGGTGGAAGGTCGTCCGCTTTTACTATTTTAAAAGAATTCCGACTTAAAAATAGCTTAGCACGCTCTCGATCTTCCTCAGTCAGTTCATCTAAAAGTTTAGGGGTTAGGATGGATCGAATTTCATTGAGAAGCTTAATTTTTTCTTTCTGATTCTCAGGAAGAAAATCACCGACTGAATAGACGGCTGCAATCATCGATGCTTCTCCCTCACGTTTTTGACGCTCTTTGAGTCGATCGGTGATTCGCTTAGCATCTTCTGGACTACGACTTAAAATCGCTATCGGGTGAGGGTATCCTTGAAAGATCTGATGAAGGTAATGGGAGTTGTAGGCAGATCCACTCTCTGCACTTCGGCGGTCCCTGAGGTTATCGAGATTCGTCTCTAAGAGCTGCCCATCATAAAGTAAAAATGCAAGAACGGACAACCCTGTGAGCCCTAAACTAAACCGCCAAACAAGGGCTGGTCGTTTCTTTACGAGTTGAGACACCCAAACAGAAAAAAATTGCCTGGGTCTTTTTGAATCTCGAATGCGCTTTGCGTAGTGAAACCATCGATCCAAAAGAGTCAGCATAGCCGGTAGTACAGTGAATGCGCTGACCCAACAAAAAACCATTCCAGTTAACCCAATGATTCCAAATTGTCGAAACCCTCGAAACTCTGTGAACGCTAAGGATCCATAAGAGAATCCAGCTGCTAGAGCCGCCACCCAAGTGGCTGTTGAAGTCCGAGTAATCGCAGCGTGGATCGCTCGAACATGCCCTCTTTTTTTTCGAAGTTCCTCCAAATACCGAGCGAGAAATATCAAACCAAAATTGATTCCGTTACCAATGACGATTGCCCCTAAAAAAGCACTATTGGCATTCAAATAACCTACAGTGAAATAGGATAAACCAAAGGCCCACAAGCTTCCCCAAAGAAGACTTAAGATTAAAACACTTGTTCCAATCACAGTTCGAAAAAATAAAACCATCACAGCGCTTACGAGCACCATCACGAGTATCGCTGACAACTCAAGATCAGCCATCAAAGAGGCATGTTCTTCAATCAAGTCCTGCACGCCACCAGTGAACTTGATCTCAATGTCTTCACTGAATTTCTTTGGGTTCACACGAGCAATGCTTTGATCCACCGCTTCTCTTAGGCGATGTGCTCCATCGACTCCTGAAAGACTGCCGGGAAGGTTCACTAAAACAGCTCGGATCAGCCCGTCTGGAGTTGCATAGTAGCCATCGGGTAAATGAGAATAGGAACCCACTTTACCTGCGTATTTATCTTCCAATGCTCCAAAATTAAACGATGGCTCTTTTAACTCGATATTTGAAAAAATATTGAATGGATTGTAAAGCGCTCGCTCATACCGAAGGCGATCTTGTATGTACGCTTTGATAGAACCCAAATCCGAAAGCTCCATATAAAGCGCTTTTCTGGAATTAAAAAATTCCATCTCTTCACGAATCTGATACTCCACTCCAGCAACAAGCTCTTCAGGATACTGTTTCAGGTCTTTGACTAGAGCATCCACAAAGGCCTTAGACTGTTCGGGTTGATCTGAAAAAATCAAAACTCCAAGGTTTTGGGTTGATTTTAATCGTTGCCTGACCTCAAATAAATCCACCACGCTTCGCGACGTTCGCGGTAAAAGCTCCTCAATATCAGGCCTTAGATTTTTATACAGCTGAATAGAATAATAAAACCCAATCGCGGCAAAAATGGCGCCCACAGTGACCATCCAGCCAGCACGTTTCAAAACAAAGCGGGTAAAGCGATTCATGAGCTAGATCTTTGAAGTGGCTTTCAAGCCACCAATTCCAATTACAATGAGTAAGATAAATAAAAACTTATGGACACTCATTGGTTCTTTAAACGCAAAATAATCCACGAGACTTGTGCCTACAATGGTAACCCCCACCCAAATCGAATAGGACGTTGCCATGGGAATCACTTTCAAGGCTTTCGAGAAGAAAAAAGCAGCTCCAATGCCACAAAGCCCATAAAAAATAATCGGGATAATTTTAGTAAATCCTTCACTCAGCTTGAGGCTGACGACCCAGCCTGTTTCAATCAATCCTGCAATAAATAAAAACACCCAATGCATGATGGCTACCCACGCGCCCTTCTTTTTTTCTTGAACCGAAACGCATGAACAATTTGACCCCAATAATCTTTTGGATAACTTGAGTATCCGAGGCCATACTCAGTCGCCTTTTGATGTTGAGGCAAGTAGGCTGTATTAAAAATCCAATCCCAAAACGCAAATTTTGTTGCAAAGTTTTTCCGAAACGCTTTCACATCACTGATAGCATGATGGTACCGATGCATCTCAGGCCCATTGATGATGTACTGCATGATACCTGTGTTCATATTGATATTACTATGAATGTACATTCCCCAAATTCCTGAAATTGCCCCTTTTAAAACTGGAACCGCTGGGTGCGCTCCTAACAGCACCATCGGTGCAAACTCAATCGTTTGATTGATTAGAATCTCAATTGGATGTGACCTCGATCCTGCCACCCAATCCACATCTTTAACGGAATGATGAGCCTCATGAAATCGATATAAAAATTTAGAGTGATGCTGAGCCTTGTGAAATAAATAAATATAAAGGTCGTGAGTCAGCAAAAAGAAGAGCAACTGTCCCCAAATCGGCCAGTCACTCACCACCTCATAGCGAGATAATCCAGAAACAGAGTCGATCCAATAAATCAGTTCTGAAATCAGAAGGCCCAGTAAAAAGCTTTGAAATAACGTGTACCACCAAAAATCCAGCCAAAACCCTTCTCGAAAAAAAGCCTGGCCGCGGTTATAGGGGGACACTCGCTCAAACGCAATGATCACAAGGGCACCACACACAATGGCAATGCCAGAGAAGAGCTGAATCGTTCCAAGTTCCATAGGGTTTAATATAGCTTAGAATGACACTGCGTTAAAGCGCTGCTTCTGGGCTAGGTCGTTTCGGCCTAAATGCTTCAACCCCACTTGGAAGCTCTGAGCGCACTCTTCTAAGTTTTTTTCGTGGCCCAAGTTCATTCTCATAGACTTTCTTCACACCATCCCCCAAGGCAAGTTCAACATCCCGAATATCTCTCACCAGGCGCTGTAATCCCACCATCTCCACTGAGGCCGCTTGATCAGAGCCCCACATCGCCCGGTCAAGCGTGATGTGACGCTCAACAAACGTTGCACCCAAGGCCACTGCTGCAACAGAAGGAATCAATCCAGTTTCATGACCTGAATACCCGATTGGAACTTCCGGATACCGGTTCTGAAGCGTGGTGATCATCTTTAAGTTGAGCTCTTCAGTTGGGCATGGATAAGAAGACGTTGAATGTGCAATGAGCAGGCGATCTGTTCCTAGAACTTCCACTGCCGTCTCGATTTCTTGCATCGTTGACATCCCAGTTGAAATCATCAGGGGACGTCCGGTGTTTTTCATTTTCTTTAAAAGCTCTAGGTCCGTGAGAGAAGCCGAAGCGGCTTTGTAAAATGGCGGCTCAAACGCTTCCATAAAATCCACTGACGGTTCGTCCCAACAAGAAGCCGTCCAATCGATCTTCATTTCTTTACAATAGCGACCGATCTCGGCAAACTCATCCACATTGAACTCCACTCGATGGCGGTACTCAATATAAGTCATTCTACCCCAGGGCGTGTCCCGTTCAATTTCCCATTGATCTTTCGGAACACAAATTTCTGGAGTTCGTTTTTGAAACTTCACAGCTTGGCAACCTGCTTCGGCTGCTCCTTTAATCATCTTCTTAACAGTGTCCATCGACCCATTATGGTTAATCCCGATCTCCCCAATGATATACACTGGAAGACCTGATCCGATTACTCCATTTTTGAACTCTACTTTTGTTCCTGATGCTTTTGCTTCATTCGTCATAATTTCTACTTTGCCTTTCACTTCTTCGATGGTTCCGTTCACTCGTCATCGCTCAGAGTCCCCGTTCTACCAAGCCGTCCAGCCTCCATCAACGATAAGATTCTGACCCGTGACATACCGAGAGCTATCGCTTGCTAAAAACACGAGCGCACCTCTAAAGTCATTTGGCTGAGCCATTCTTCCTAATGGGGTTTTCGCCCCATAATTCCTTAAAAA
Source organism: uncultured Oligoflexia bacterium (assembly GCA_964387255.1). Classification (GTDB taxonomy): domain Bacteria; phylum Bdellovibrionota; class UBA1018; order UBA1018; family CAUJDS01; genus CAYLWK01. The sequence goes on along the minus strand of CAYLWK010000356.1, from coordinate 2,154 downwards.
ATAATCCGGCTGCCCGTTTTCCACACCACCCGGACTCAACGTATTCACTCGAATTTGCTGAGCACCCCAATAAGCCGCTAAAAATCGCGTAAACGAAATCACAGCTCCCTTGGTCGTGGCATAGACTGGCGACTTATAAAAAGACTGTTCTCCTGATTCATCTCGATAGAGGTCTTGATTGTTTCCAACCACCCCGTAAGTGGAGCCAATATTAATAATACTTCCATGACCTCCTTGCTTGACCATTTGTGCCCCTATCACTTGAGCGCAAAGGAAAATCCCAGTCACGTTCACCGATAAACATTGCTCCCAAGACTCTAGCGAGAAATTTTCAAACTTCGATTGATCCAGCGCAAATTGAGGATCCTCAACTCGTTCATTGATGGCAGCATTATTCACAAGCACATCTACTTTTCCAAACCGATCCAACGTTTGAGCCAACACCTCTTCCACTGCAGGCTTCCGACGAACATCTAACGCCACGCCAAGATGCTCCCCAGGAAGGGATTCAGCCACTGACTTTGCCTTTGTATCATCTAAATCTGCTGCGACCACAGAAGCACCAAAATCCGCTAGGGCTTTGCAATGTTGTTGCCCCAGCAATCCACAAGCTCCCGTCACCACGGCTACTTTACCTTTTAAAGAAAAATCATCCATTCATGAGTCCCTTTTTAAAATTACCTGTTTTTACTATGACGATTACTTCTCCACACTCGTTGGGCAATCTCTACTGAATCAATTCATCAACTCGTGCTCGAATTCGTGCAGTCAGTCCTTCAGCATCTAATTGCTCATGCTTTAACACGCGCGGCAGCGTTGCCGGATGAAACCAGTTTTCTTTTAGGTTGATTGGCAGAAGATTCGCTATTTTCTTATTTTTCACCATTAATTCACTTAGGATCGAAAACAAACCACCGATTTCAAAATGATCTTCAATTAATACCGTGAGCTTGGTTTTATCTAACGCCGCAAGCACCGCCTCTTCATCAAGCGGTTTTAGGGATCGTAAATTCAAAAACTCTACCGAAAGCCCCTGTTCCTCGAGTCGCGTCTTGGTCTCAAGAGCTTCAGACATCAAAGCTCCATAGGTTAAAATTGCAACATCCCGACCTTCTGAAACCCGCTCGGCTTTCCCAATCTCAAACGATGCCTTTGGTTTGTAGACTGAAGGATCTATCGATCGTTGGTTATAGCGAATGTAAGTTGGATGTGGATCTTTTAAGACCGTTTCCAAACCCACCATGAGATCCTCAAATGATCCCGGTGCCCAAACTCGCATTCCTGGAATCCCTCTCATGATTGAAATGTCCTCAACAGCTTGGTGGGTCGGCCCATTGCCATCAGAGAGCACTCCTGGAATAAACCCAACCAACTTCACCGGTAGATTTGGAATCCCTACGTCGGTTCGAATGAATTCATAAGCCCGCATCGTGAGGAAACACGCCAAAGCGTGAACAATTGGAATTCTCCCTCGAAGCGCAAGTCCCGCTGCCGCACCGATCATGGTTTGTTCTGTGATTCCTGTATCAATAAATTTTTCACCCAATGGCTCAGGAAGGTTTCGAATCGTAGCTCGGTTTTCAGCTGTCATGACTAAAAATCGGTCATCCTGATTCACAAGCTCTTTAATTTTATCTTGATATTGCATCATCTCACCACCAATGTTTCTGATTGAAGCTCTGCTTTTTTCTCACCATGAAGCTCCTTTAAAAGTGCCTCCACTTCATCATGACTGAAATTACAAAACCATCGATCAGCGCGTTCAGCAATGCTTGGAAGCCCTTTTCCTCGAACCGTATCCGCAATCACAGCTTTTGGTTTTCCATTCTCAAAGTCTAATTGACTAAACGTTTGATGAAGCTTCTTAAAGTCATGACCATCCACCCTCGAAGTCACACATCCAAACGCTTCGAACTTCTTCTCCATGGGTTCCAATGGAATCAATTCCTCAGTTCGAATGTTTGCTTGAAACTGATTCCGATCACAGACAACCACAAGATTATCAAGGCGATAGGCTTGAGCCACGAGTAATGCTTCCCAGTTACTACCCTCGTTGAGTTCTCCGTCACCGACGATGACTACAATTTTATTTTTTTGCTTCCTCAGTTTGCAGTCCATAGCAATTCCAACTGAAACTGAAAGCAAATGCCCTAA
>CAYLWK010000355.1:0-6006 GCA_964387255.1 uncultured Oligoflexia bacterium | reverse complement strand
AAGTTGATGTCGCAAGGTTCCCAGGCTGCATTGGAGACGCAGGCATGTATGGCTGATCCAAAGGAGCCTCAGGACGTTGGTCCATCCCAAAACCCATCCCCCCTTGGACAGAAGGTGGTGCCGGTGGCGGCTGTAAGTCTTGTGCTGATTTAAGGTGATCTTTTTTCTTTTCAAAGGATCGACTCATCACTTTAAAATGAAATCGAGTATCTCCGATTCGAATCTCGTCTTCACCATCGAGCTCTTTTTCTGTAACTTTAGCTCCATTTACGTAGGTACCATTTGAGGAATTGAGGTCCTTTACAACAAATCGAACACCATGACGCTCAATGGAGGTATTTCTTCTAGATGATTTTTTGTCCATGATAACAACATCGCAGGACTTGCTTCTGCCAATCACAACCTCATCTTTTTTAAGCTCATATTCCTCAACACTTGCTTCACCCGTGGAAAAAATGAGCTTGGGAACGATTCGAGACGCAGACGCCACACGAGTGCTTGCATCTGGCTCTACCATCGCCGATCCGGTCGATGCTGATGGCTGAGAGGGTTCATCACTTTTTTGAAAATCAAACTCCCCTGAGTTGTTCTGGTCAAAACTCTGAGGCTGTTCGATGACCAGAGGGTCTTCAGAAGCGTCTTGGAGGCCTGCATTTGTCATGAGGTCTTGAATATTTGCAAGTTGGTCTTCGGAAGGATTCTTCTGATCGTTTGAGTCATTGGACTCCTTTTGGTTTTCATTAATCTCTAGATTTACCGAAGGATTCACCAGTTCCTCTGCAGGAGGATCCACAAATTGTGTGCTTTCAAGCGGAGCCTCTGAAGTGGGTGGAGGAGTAAAGGCTGCATCCTGGACAGACTCACCCTCCTCCAAACGAATTTCTTCCACTTCAGGTTCAGCAGAAAATGTCTTGCTCCCTGAAGCGCTTGGCTTTTTGGGAAGACGGTCGTGTTGAGATCCAAGTGACTTTGGAGGGGATGGACTCATCAATTCTAACTCAAAGGGTCCTAACCGGATCGTGTCCCCCACTTTGATAATAGCTTGAGTGCATTCTTTGCCATTGACCCAAACCGGCCCAAACTGAGAGCGTTTGATCATTTCAATATGTTGATCTTTTGCCCTTAAGCTGAGGTGTTTTCTAGAAACCGCCTGATCGGAGAGAATAATCTGACAATCGCTATCTCGACCAAGAAGCATTTCGCCACTCAGCTGAGTTTCTTTGATCTTCTGGCCATCACGGTAAATGGCAAGCTTTGCAGCTTCCACCGACTACCCACTCCTTTCTAAAAGTTTATTTAACTCTTCCAATTCCTGAGTTGCTTGCTTGTAAAAAGGGTTATTTTGATCACGATATAAAAGTCGTTGAATAGCTTCAAAATGACTCTTAGCAGATTGAACTTTACCTGACTTAATGTTTCTACGACCTTGCTCCAGATGAAACTTCACTTCGTTTTCTATTTCTTGTTGAGCCTTCTCAAGGTAAAGCCGAGAAAGAAAATGGCTTGGATCTACTTGAAGTGCTGTTTGAAATTTTCGTTTAGCTCGAAGGTAGTTTCTTTCACGAAACTCTCTAAACCCTGTCTTGAAAAATCGTCGAGCCGTTTCATTTACTTCTTCATCCTGATCTTGAGGTAAGAAATTTGCTAAACTACGAGTTTCTTTTTTAGCTTTTTTTGCCTTTTTCACTGGAAGTTCCGGATCATCTAAAAATGCAAAAAATAGTAATACCCCCAAAACTCCATAAATGATCAAACGTCGTTTACCACCAGAGTTTAAAGAAGTCGCCCCAGAGGGTTGCTTTACTTTTCTGGAACTTAGACCACCGACAGTCGTAATGGCTCGAAGTTTCTGTTGGTGTCTTTCAAGAGCTACTTTTTCTTCTTTAAGATCACTCGGTTTACGAGGAGGCGCTGTGAGAATACGGGTCCCCGCTTCAAGAAGAACAATCTCAAAAATACTTTCTCCCAAAGAAATCGTATCACCCGAATGAATTCTTGATTCTTTTACCAAGTGCCCATTTAAAAGTGTTCCATTAGCACTTTGGGCATCGATGAGTTTCCAATCGTCTCCATTATGCGTAATTCTTGCGTGAAGACGAGACGCCTTTAAGTCGGTCACAACAATGTCGTTTTCTTCACCTCGCCCCAAAGTAGCGTCATAGGCTAAAAACACCCAAGTCGTACCCACATCAGGGCCTTGAACGACTTTTAAACGTGCCACTTCGTTTTCCTGTTTTGGCACTTTGGATTGTTTAAAGCGAATGACTTTTTGCATTTTAAGTATGCTGACTCCCTATTCCTCTTTTTTAATCGCAGTTAGAATAAACCCCACCGCTGACTGTCGCCCAAAAGCAACGGCTCGCATTTGGTATTGAATCCCACCAAAATCAAAATCTTCAATGACTTCTGAACCTAAAGAAACTTGTGCCGTGTCAAATAGAGTAATGACCAATTCACTAAATGCTTGATCTCTTGCTACTACCGAGAGGTCCTGGCCGATTCCATCTGAGGCATTGATTCCCGTGATCTCCTCAAAGACTTCATTCAGGTAAGCGATTGCTCGGTCTTGATTGCATAAAACTAATCCGCTTTTAATATCGGGACCGATTGCTGTAAGAGTGGCGCTAAACTCATCGAACAAAAGTTGATCGACTTGAGATTCATCAAAATTCTCGTCATTACTTCCACCCAGATCTCCTTTAGGAACTCTTTGAAGAGCTGAGTTTATCATTGAGTAAAGAGGCTTGAGTTCTTCATTTTTAAAATCTTGGCTAACTTGATTACTATCTCCCTGAAGAGCTCGATCGATATCGTCCATCAGAAGCTCCATAGGTCTCAAGGTAAGACGATAGAAAAGATACAAAATAAATGTACCAATCATCATCATCAGAATAAGTGTCTTTGCATAAATTAAGCTGATCGTGCCCATTTGAGGCGTTGATAAAGAAGCGTCAATCGATGCAATCGCCATAGCAATTGTTTTATTTTTGCCCTGTGATCGATCTAGAATTTTGATGGGTTCGATTGCAACAACAGTAGCTCCATCTGAGGATTGAACAATGCCAGTTTCCTGGCCTTTTTGAAAAAGTTGTGCTGCTTTTAGAGCAATTCTTGCTTCAGCTCCGCGCTTTAGGTACTGGTTTGCTTTCTCAGCTGGCGCCATAATTCTGTTTTGTAAATCAGTTACGACTGCTATTCTTACACCAAACTCATTACCAATAGATCCTACTGATGTTTTCGCAGCAGAGTTTCTAGCGAGGCGAGGTGTATTGAGTTCTGAAATTTGTTGCGCCATAAACTGAGCTCGTCGCCCAGCTTCAATCAATAGTGTTTTTCGATTTGCTTCTAATAAAGGGGAAACTGAAACAACTAGTGTCAGAAGAATAAAGCCTGCAAAAACGCCCGTGGCAATCCACTTCCATTCGTATTTCAGATTGATGGAATAGAAGACTGGCATGACATATTTTTCAAAATAAAATGAAATTTTTTCAATCCAGTTTGAAGGTCCTGAACTTTCTAGCGCTTCGCTCATATCCATTGTTGAATTAGAGTCAGATGTCTGTTCACTTTTTCTTGGAGCGAGTGCTTTTTCTCCAGGCAACCCTAGCTCAGCCATCACTGGCACAGGCTCAGAAGCATTTTTTGAAAATTCAGAAACCTCTAGAATAAAAGGTCCTAAGCTGATTCGATCTCCGGGGTGAAGCGGTTTTTCTTTGGCAAGCATTCCATTTAGAAAAGTACCGTTAGAGCTCTGAAGGTCTCTTAAGATTATTTTTTGCTCATGCATCAAGATCACTGCATGATTTTTTGAAACTTTTGAAGAAGAGAGTTGAATGTCATTAGACGCACCTCTACCCAATGAGGTTTCACCATTTTTCAATGCATAGGTGCTCCCTTGATTGGGTCCGTCTATAATGGTGAGCTTAAACAAATCCTATCTCCTACCTGAAGCTCGATCAATGCACTTGAACCTGCACTCAGCTCAAGACAATGATTGGCTTTCCAACAGTTCACGGGCAGGATCTTCCAAGGTTTGACCGAAGGAGTGATGGACACCACCTCAAGAGTTTGTTTCGAATCACGAAGTGATTTTAAAAACACGACATCAATCGAAAAACGCATGAACCAGACATGCACACTCGTGCAGTGAGGAAAAAGCATTGCCTCTCCTTTTGCTAGTCCATCGTGTCCCATCAGTCCTTTCAGGCGCTCCCAAAAGGTCTCTGCCACAACGCACTTATCGGCAATAACCCTTTGATTTTTTAAGGAATGTAGTGAAACCACCCGATGTCCATTCAAGCTAGAAGCGTCAATCTTCTGACGTTCTGAAAAAGACTGAGAGGCCACTTGGTTCTCTTGTTCATCCTTCTTCATACTAAAATAGTTTACTATAGTTCAGCTTGAGAACGCTAGATTTGGCCTAAGGCGGGCTATTTTGCCTATGGGAAGGGGTTTAGGTGCCACTTGAGCTTAAAAAGCTAAGAAAAAATGGACCAAAAACCATCAGCAGCACGGCGGGGAGGATGAAAAAAACCAGAGGAAACAGAAGTTTCTGTGCCGCAGCGGCCCCGGCCTTCTCTGCTCTCACAAATCGATCACTTCGAATCTGTTCGGATTGTTGTCGAAGGGTTTTCCCCACCGGGGCTCCCATTTGATCAGCCGAGATGAGGATCGCAATGAACGAATTCACCTCTGTGGCGTCAATGCGATTAGCCATTTCCCGAAGGGCCTCATTTCGAGACGATCCCACTTTAATTTCTTTTAGAAGTTGTTCAAACTCATCCACTAAGGGACTTGGGGCAGCTTTCTCAACGACTTTTCCAATGGCTCCAATAAAATCAAGACCGGCTTCGGTAGAAAGTGCCAATAAATCGACGATAAAAGGAAGTGACTTTAAGATCTGGATTCGTCGAGCTTCAATTTTACGTTTTAAAATGAAGTCAGGATAAAACCACCCTGCAATGCCAGATCCAAAAATATACAACCACCCGAAGTCGATAAACTCCAACACTTTCAAAAAAGAACCCACGAGCGGAAAAAAGATAATCAGGATCACTTTGAAAGAAATGAGCTCATCTGGAGTGAGCTCTTCTTTCATTCCAGCACTGATCAGTTTACGACGATAATGTTTCCGCTTGTCATCCCAAAACTTTTTCCCTCGAATCACAGGGACAAGATATTGACGGAAAAAAGGTTGCAATAAACGAGCAATCGGATCGGAAACGCGGACATCAGAGGTCTCTTCAAGTCGCTCTTGAGCCTCCCTGGCTTCTTGTTCTTTTAAAAGCATTTTAGCGATAAGAAATACGGCAATAGCCATTAATCCGTAGGCTACATATAGTACGATCTCGCCGCCAAAAAAGTCTAAAAAATCCATAACGTATTCCGCTCACTCTTCTTTTCGGCTGAATAGGGCAGAGGATTAAGTCATTCAAGCAGAGATTTACACTGATTTAGACCTCTTACGGGACCTCTCGGCAAAAATTAGGTACTAATAGCAAAAGCTCTATGGGTTTAGAAAACGCTTCAAACGCTCAGGAAGGTTATTTTTGGAAACTCCCGTAGCTTGTAAATAGGCTTCCAGTGCAGTTTGAATCCGAGATGAATTCCCCTCAGAGTTTTTTTCAAAACATTTTAAATTCAAGGTAAAAAAGAAATTGAAAAAATTAATAAGTAGAGTGTCAAACCATCATGGTAAAGTCCAATAGCGAGGGAGTAACGCGACATGACAGAAACAACTCAAAGCAATCAGGCTTTAGATTTGCTCGGTGAGCTGATCCTTACGGGGTTTGAAGGGAAAACTTTGAGTGAGGATACGGCACACTTTCTTTCTCAAGCTAAGTTGGGAGGGGTGATCTTATTTTCTCATAATTATGAATCTCCTCGTCAGATTGCGGAGCTAATCTCTGCGATTCAGGACTGTCGAAGTGCCCTTCCGTTTTGGATTTCTGTAGATCAAGAAGGAGGTCGAGTTCAACGCTTTCGAGAGGGATTTACTCGAATTCC
>CAYLWK010000354.1:0-5315 GCA_964387255.1 uncultured Oligoflexia bacterium | reverse complement strand
CTCAATGCAGGAAGAACAGGTCAGCTCTACGTTGCCTCGGAAGTTTCTCGATTAGCATCGATAGACCTAACCACGGTTCAATCCTGGAATCTGCTTTTGCAGCAAAACGGACTGATAGACCTTCTTCAGCCGTTTTCAAACAATGCCAATAAAAGACTGATCAAAAGTCCAAAACTATTTTTTCATGACGTCTCGTTTGCAGTACGTCTTCAAGGATGGACTGATTTTTCACCGCTCTACGTAAGTCCACAAATGGGCCATCTTTTCGAAAACATCGTATACACGGAAATTCACCGAAGCATTATTAATCGCAGCAAAACAGCAAAAATCTACCATCTTCGATCCAAGGAAAAAGTTGAAGTCGACTTTCTGGTAGCACTACCGAATCAGAAGTATCTTGCCATTGAGGCAAAGATGAACCCTCGTCCTTTCAATAAAGAGCAATATGCACTCCTAAAAAGCTTGAAACTCCCAATCGTAGATCATGTCGTGGTGTCACTTCGAAGTGACATCCCCATCCCAGACGCCACCCACATTGGAATTGATGGTCTCTGGGAGACTCTTGGCAAGTATCTTTAAGACCACTAGCAAGTGATTTACTTCCGTTCCCATAAAACCATCCCAAGTCTTTAATTCTAAGGCTGATCAAAAATCCGTTGAGCTAAACTATTTCCGAATTACCTCAGAAATATCTTTCCTATTGTAGTTTTAGGCCATTTTATTCCCTTGCTCTCTAATGGGTCAAAGAAACTACTAAGCAATGAGGTCTCTTGTTTCAAAACCCCTTGCTAATGGAATTGCTAGAGTCACAAATCTAGATGCTCAAGAAGTTTTGAATGACGTTTTGCATGTGATGGCAAGACGCACACGTAGAGATGGATATGCGTTGGAAAATAATGGCTTAGAACATTCCGTTTTAAAAAGCGTGCTTGAAGAAGTGCTTAAAAAAATGGGCCTTCCATATGAACTTAAAATTACTGGAAAATGGAGTTGGTCTCAAGAAGGGACAGACATCCAAGAAGAAAGTCTAAATCTTGGCCCATCTGAAAGAGGGTTTATTCTAGGTTTTATAAAAACTGCACATTTCGGAGTCTTTTTTAAAGACGGTGAAGTTTCAGAGCAATCCAAGAAGCTCCATCGATCCACTTGGCGTGCCATTCAGAATGACTTTGATAGGTCACCGACACGTAAGCATCTAACGCTAGAAGCTGTGTCAAGAGACTTCTCGCCTATTGGACGGAATGGGTCGGGCCACATTGTCTTGATTGATGAACTTTTCGATTTAAATGGCCAAAAGTTTGTACGCTTCATTAATCCTGCAAAACGAAAACCAGAAGAAATTGGCCTCCACCCAATCACCTTTCAACGTGGAGGCTTTGAAGGATTGCTCCTTTCAATCTATAATTTATCGTTTGGGACTCCCTATCAAACCAAAACAGGCGCATCGAGACAACTTGTTCAAGGAACTGCAAAGGCGCTCACCTCCGTGTGGAAAGTCGTTTTTTGACTGGCTTTAGCCTGAAAGTATTCAACCGGAGGCATGTCCCAATCTCGATGTTCTAATCCTGTACCTTTAAGACCGCTAGCAAGTGATTTACTTCCGCTCCCACAAAACCCATCCTAAGTCTTTAATTCTATGACTGATCAAAACTACGTGAAACCCGCTCCATTAGTTTTTCTTTCAAAAAAGCAATGGGGATTTGGTTTCCAAGAATCCTTTCCCCTTCTTGATGACAGAGCAAAATATCAGGTAGGTTTGACTTAAATACCTTTCGTACTTCTGGATACTTTTTAATGTCACTTATTGGCTGGGCACTCACCTTAGCTTCAATGAAAAGGAACTCATTTGGATTCATTTGGATCAGGAAGTCTATTTCTTCTTTCTCTTTTGATCGCCAATGAAATAGTTTCCAGCCCAATTGATAGTTGATATTGAGTTTATAGATTTCACTAAAAACAAGGTTTTCGAATAACGGGCCTTGCTGAGGAGAGGTCAGAATCGCTTCGGACGATTGCCACCCCTGCATTCGACATGCCAAGCCGGTGTCAATAAAGTAGACTTTTGGCGATTTAATCAAGCGAGATGAAAGATTCGAAGAAAATGGGGGAAGCAGGTCAATCACGTGCATTCTCTGAAGAGTAAAAAGCCAGTCTTTAATTGTTTTTCCATCGACTCCAACATCGTTTCCCAAACTCGCGTAGTCCAGGAGTTGACCTATTCGACCTGATAGCAATTGAACAAATTTTAAAAATTCATTTGATCTTTGAATCCCTGCTGACAACACAATATCTTTTTCAATGTAAGTATTAATATAATTGTCTAAATATCGATTGGGATTGGAAATCTTTTGCGAGTAAACTTCAGGCCATCCGCCTTTGTAGAGTATTTGTTGTATGGGTTGATTTTCAAACTTTAAAATTTCAGAAACACTGAGAGTGTTCAGTTCAAAAAAGCTGGCTCTGCCTGCGAGTGACTCTTTAATTTGTTTATCCATCAAGATTTGATTCGAGCCTGTCAAACGAATCATCGTCTCTCGCTTGCCTTGTGTCGTTCGCTTGTAAAGATCAGTTCTTCTCTTAAGGGATGGAAAAAGCTCTGGAGCATACTGAGCCTCATCAATAAAGATTTTCTTTCCTTCAAATTGTTTTAAAAGAAGCTCTGGATCTCTTTGAGCCAAAGCTCTTAAAGCCGGATCATCGAGTGAAACCTCCTGAAAACCTTGATCTAAATGCAACATGAGGCTGGTTTTTCCCGTCTGCCGAGGCCCCCGAATCACTTGAATCACATCAGCATTTTTCCGAATGCTATCAGAAATATCTCTATAAATCCACATATTTGGCTATTATGCGCCATAATTCCGTAATAGTCAACGATGTCTCCGTCTTCATCTGGCGGATTTTTAGGCTTCAGACCTATAGGAACCGCTCATGACGTTACCAAAACTATCAATGAAATCGATTTCTTGATTAAACTACTTAGTCTTGCTAAAAGCCTGAGGGAGCCGAAAGAGAGACTCTCATAGATGAAATTGCCCCTCAAAGTTAAGATCTTCGTGATTGTGAGCATTGCAGTGCTCATGGCACTGCCTCACCTAGGATTGGCTCAAGATCCGATCAAGTCTCCTCGAAAATCCGCAACCTGCATGGCTGTGATGAAACTTGTCGGTCCCAGTGTGGGAACTCCCGATCTTGCCACCGATGCCGCCTTGCGAGTGCTCAAAGCAAATCGAACCTACTTTTTCCGAGCTCCCGAAGCAGAGCCAGATATTCCTACTGGTTTTGCTACTCATGATCATCAGCCTAAATATTTTGATGTTTTAGATATCGCAAGTCGAATTGCTGGAATTGAAACCTTTAAACAACAACCAAAAACCGCCGAGTCCGATCAGAGGAGCCAACAAAACCAAATCAAAGCCCTTACGATTCGTGGCGAAAAAGAGATCCATCAGTTTTTAAATGACTTTGGCCAGACAACGCATTCTCTTGAAGCATTTTCAGATGCAATCACCAAAAAAGAAAGACGTTTTCATCGATGGCTCTCCAATGGCATCGCTGCCGCTTTAGGAGGCTCTATTCTAATTTTGGCTACCTTAAATAAAGGCGAACCGTCAGTCAGTCAAATCCCAGCTTTTGGGATCACTATTTTGCTTAGTGCACTCATTCCACAGTTAATCAAATGGCAGTTGGTACGGTTTCTTGATCGAGATGCCGGTCTGGATCAAAAGTTCAAAACCCTAAAATCCATCGCCCAATCCAAAACTCCAAATGAATGGGCTTACCTTGCTGGAAATCGAAAACTCTCGATGGCAACAGTAAAAATGTTAATGGACCCAAATTTTCTAGACCTCGTTGCCGAGATACAAAAAGAAGACATGGCCATGGAGACTACGGTTGATCTTCTCGCCGCCTCTATCCAGCTTGACTCTGAGGCAGTCCCCTTAACTAAACTTGCCTTAAACCCAAAAACGATACTGCCCTTTGCCATTTTTACAGCAGCCAAACAATGGGTAGGCTATGATTTTTTCCTTAAAAACGACGCAGAAGGCACTCCCGAACTCATCGTAGTTCTTCGGTACTCTTTGGATCCCCCTCGGTACCCAAGAAGAAAAGAAGAAGAGGCTGGTAAATCTCCTCTTGATTTCATCCGAGACCGGCTCCCAAGTCCGGAACCAGTAAGGGTTCCGATCAGATAAACGGTTTTTCCAATGATTCTAAAATTCATACATAATCACGGAGCAATTGCCAATGAAGTTTAAACTGACTTTAAAACAAGGATTGATCAGTGTTGTTCTTTTTTTGGTTTCTAATCTTTCATTTCACACTTTGAGCTTAGCACAAGAACCAACCCATCCCAGGCGATCAGCGCTTTGCATGGCTTTGATGAAAAACATCAACAAAACTCAGTCCACCCGTGATCCAGAAACAGCTTCAACACTCAGAATCCTGAGGGTACTGAAAGACCATCTTTTTAGAGGTGCTCAAGAAAAAATTTCTGGAACCGCCGAAGGCTTTGCCACCCATGACACTGCTTCTTCAAAACGGTTTCACCTGGGTAAAATTGCAGAAAGAATCAATGGAATTCTTTCCTTCACAGATCCCAATCGTTCTTCTCCTGAAAATTCTAAAGAAAATCGTAAAAATCAAGTCCGAGCCATCGCCATCCGAGGTGAAAAAGAAATTGAAACCTTTCTTCAAGACATTCGAGGCCAAACACAAGACTATCAAGGTCATTTTCAGGGTCATTTTCGGCCAATTGAAAATGCGAACCGAGTCTTGGGAATTGCCGCGTATATCACGAATCTTTTTATTCTAGACAGCTACCCAGGAGTCTTTGCTGGGAATCTTGCGTTGATCTATTATTTATTCCAACACTGGAAGGTCGTTCAGTACTTTTCTCGCGACTTTCAAGCAAACCAGGCGATTGACACCATCACAGACATTGCAAAATCTCAAACTCCCAATCAATGGGCGTATTTTGCACGGAATCACTATTTGTCAAAGATAACTCTTGATGCGTTTAACAATCTAGACGGCATCGAAGAGCAATTAGGCACAGAGCTGGAAAGAACGAAGCTTGCTCCAGACCAGTTGATGGCGGCTAGTCAGTTGACTCTCGAAGCTTTTCCTGCTGGCTTTGCAGTCTTACTAGGTAAGGAATTCAATGGCGTTCGCTCGTTCTACACCCATCAAGCTCATTGGTTTGGCTTGGACCTCCTGGTTCACACAGACACAGAGGGTACTCCTGAACTCATTGTGGGCTCCGGGGCCTTCAACCTGCTCGTCATATCCGCCATCAGGTTGGCAGACATATGTAG
>CAYLWK010000353.1:0-2563 GCA_964387255.1 uncultured Oligoflexia bacterium | reverse complement strand
TGATGTGTTTGCAGAGATTCCAGCATTGGTTGCATGCTGCAAAAAGCATTGCTCGTGATTTTCATGTGTAACCATTGTCCGTATGTGATTGCCGTTCAAGATCGGATCAACCAAATCGCAAAAGACTATGCAGATCAAGGGGTGGCGGTGGTTGGCATTAATTCCAATGATGCTGAAAATTACCCCGAAGATTCCTATGAAAAAATGAAGCAAAGAGCCAAAGAAAAGAATTATGCTTTTTCTTATCTTTACGATGAAACCCAAGAGGTCGCGAAAGCCTATGGTGCGGTCTGCACTCCTGATCCCTACCTTTATGAAAACCAAGATGGGAAATTTTTACTTCGGTACCATGGCCGAATCGATGATTCGTGGAAAGATGAATCTGCTGTAACTTCCAAAGATCTTCGAAAAGCCATTGAAGCTGTTTTAAAAGATGACAAAATCGAGTTTGAACAAAAACCATCGATGGGCTGTAGCATAAAGTGGAAATAGGGAGTTAATCCTATCTTGAAGCTCTGATCAATCTTAAGAGTGCTATGCACTTCGTTTAAGCTTTTTCTCTGCCGTTGATTCATCTGTTTTTTCAGAGTCGTCCCTCATTTCAGAGTTCTCTGAGAATACCTCTAAGACAATACTCGGTTGATTTTCTGTTCCAATCAAAGCTGGTTTCGAGGTGTGCCTGTCTTGGGAGTCTAAAGGTGTTTCGTTCGTTTGAATTTTAGACTGAGTGAGATCTACTTGATCTTCTGTCTCCGTCCCCACTAGAAGAGGTGGTGGCTTTGGGAGGCTCGGTGGGGTCGGTGGTTCTAGATTGGATGCCGCCGGTGGAGTGGGCTCATGAAAAGGCGGTGGGCTAAGTTGAATGTCAGATTCCTCTAGTTTCGGTGGGGGAGTGTAAGAAGGCTCTGAAAGTTCAGTGAGAGATTCCAATTTCTCCAATCGGGGATGCGTTTCTTCGTTGGCTAAAGTAGGTTCTGAGTTTCGGTTTTTTGCTTTTATCTTTTCAAGGTGCATTTTTGCTTGAGTGACTGCTTCCAGTGGAGGAGGCGGAGGAAGCACGGGATGTGAGTCACTTTCTGGTTGAGTTTCGTCGGCATTTTCAATTGAGTGGGAGTGCTGATTTTGTTTTTCATTCTGAGGTTGGTTTGTTTGAGCGCTTGAGATGGACTCAGAAGCTGGAATGGGAATAGAAACGTCTGTTTGACTCATGACAGAGATCGAGGGGGAGGTGAACTCAGAGTCCATGACTTTGTCGCTTTTTTCAGCAGCATAGGAGCTGTAGGGTGTTTCAACTGTGACCGGTTGGTTGTTTTCATCGTAGTAGCCATGGACTTTGTAGATGACAAGCGCTTCAGATTTGCCCTTCACTCGAGCAGAGTGAGCTTTTTCAATGATCATTTTGGACTTGAGTTGATCAATCACTGATTGACTGACTAGTAAATCTGTTCCCATGCTTTTAGTGAGAGATTCCACTCGTGAAGCTGTATTTACAGAATCACCAATCACAGTAAATTCCATCCGCTCATCGGATCCAATGTTTCCAGAAATCAGTGGACCGTAGTTCAGTCCCATTCCGATTTTTAAAGCGGGTCGACCTTCTTGAATAAACTCAGAGTTGAGTTCTTGAAGAGCTTTTCTCATTTCTAAACAAGCTCGAACTGCACGGTCAGCGTCATCCTCTTTAGCGATGGGAACACCCCAAACTGCCATGATGGCATCCCCCACGTATTTATCAACGATCCCACCGTGTTCGATAATGACTCGAACCATTTTTGTCATATAGCGATTCAAGATCGAAACTAAGGTTTCTGGATCCATGCTTTCACTCAAGGCTGTGAATCCTCGGACATCAGAGAAAAATACAATTGCGTTCTTCCGATCGCCACCAAGCTTCAGTTCGCCTGAAAGAATTTTATCAGCCACTTCTTTGGAGTGAAACTTTGCAAAGGTGGACTTAAGCTTCTCTCTTTCTTCTAAACCCGAAACCATCTCATTAAAGGTGCCTGAAAAGACTTGAATTTCATCACCTTGATGAGCTTTTTTAGCTTCCTTGGGAAGCCGGACTGAAAAATCCCCATCCTTAACTCTCTCAGCAGCATCAGCAAGAGCACGAATCGGTTTTGTGATTCCTTGAGAAAATAGAAATCCTAAAAATAAAGCAATGCATAGAAAAAAACCAGCCAAAAGTCCAGTTCGGCGATAAAGTGTTTTTTGAGCTGAGAGAGCTCTTGCTAGCGGAACTTGTGAAAAGACACGAAGTCCAGAAAAGCCTACTTGGTGAAAAGCCGCCATTTGTTGCTCACCGCTTGGGTCGACGTAATCGAGTTGACCTGCAAGTTGGTCTTTTTTTGAAAGACTTTTTTGGACAATGGCATAGTTTTCTGTCCTTGTTCCAAGTTTGATTCGAGTGGGATCTGAGGTGCCTAAAACAAGACCGGTTTGGTTTGTGAGGAAGCTTGTGAAGTTTGTTGATTCTTGAAACAAAGCCGATAATTTTTCTTGATGAATCTCAGCGACTAAAAATTGAGTGAACCGACCATCCGAGCGTTTGACAAACGGAAGC
>CAYLWK010000352.1:0-4213 GCA_964387255.1 uncultured Oligoflexia bacterium | reverse complement strand
TGTCGACCCCATCGTTTCAGCTTCCTGATGATTTCAGCTTCACTCCAACATGGGAATCCCTCATGATCTTGGTCGACCCGAATGCTCGGAGGAATCGCATCGTCGATAAAAGAATCCATAGAACCGAAATCTAAAGACTTTAAAAGTTGTTTTTGCTCTTCTGGCGATGGGCCAATGTGCCGTGCTTGAAACCTAGGCTCAAGATTCATCCAAGCTGTTTTACTCATTGTTTAGAAACCTCATTGACTCCGGAGTGAACCGGGGTATTGTTATAAGCCAAGTTATTGTTGCGAAAGTAAGCATGAACAACACTCGTAGATCAACAACATATACAGTTTCTGAATTCGAAAAAAGAAAAAACCAAGCTGAGCAGTTAACAAAGCGATTTACTAAAGTACTAAATACAGCTGTGGTTTCGACTCGAGTGGAGACTCCCAGAAACCTGTCTCAAGAGCTCAAAGAGGTGATGCAATCGCCTGCTTTTCGAGCCATTTTGAAAGCTACCCGTGATTTAAGTCAGCATCAGGCGATTTCTGAGAACGATGCTGCTGAACAAATCATTCGAACGTTTCGGCGACTCGATGAATTGTGGGGAGAGTATCTAGTTCGAGAAGGAGTCGATCGAATCAAAGGTCGTTGAGTCTCAACTTTTTAAGATGAAATCCCATCGAATCTTGATTTGCCCCGTTGTATCAACAAGGCCTCTAGGTGGATTAGGAAATGGACCCGCTCGGTTGAAGGCTTTGACAGCGGAATCATCTAAGATATGCGTGCCAGATTTTTCAAGAATTTGAACTTTAACGATGTCACCCTTTTGATCTAGCGTGACTAGAATCCGAGTCACATGATCACGATGATTGGCAATGGTGCGTCCAGTTTTATAAAATTTTAATATATGAGCTTGAAGCAAGGGTCGCCAGGCTTGGTTGAGTCGGCTCCGGATACGCTCAAAGTAGCCATAAAACACAAACTCCTTTGTATTCAATGCCGTCTCGTTTCCCTGTTCAATTCCCTTCACATAATCGGGATCAACTTCTCCTCGATGAGCTTTTGCAAAATCTGCCCAAGCCGGTCTTGGAGCGGGTTGAGATTCTTTTTTTGCTTCCATTGATTCTGAGTTTTTTGGAAATAACGGTACTCCAAGTTTTTTTAAGGACACAGGATAAGGTTTCTTCTGACTCTTTGCTGACGCCTGGTCTTTGGAAGAATCAGTCATTTCTTCTGTGGATTTAAGGTCCTCTTTAGAACGAGGTTGCGCTCGAGGAAGACTCACTTGGGCTGTCCGACCCAGCGTTTGTTTTTCTACAACTCGATTTTCTTTCCCCAACAAAGCATCTTCTTTTGCTTGATCTACGATCGTGCCCTTTTGAGACTGCACGATTTGATTGCGACTCTTGGAAGGACTCACCACCTCAATTAAAAGAGGCTTGGGATTTTCAGTGGGTTCAAAACGAAGCCCACTATGATGCAGCGCAAGAAAAACCAGAAGAATGGCTGCATGCGTCATTGCTGAAGCAATGATGGCTCGTTTGTAAGAATTGGTAGTCCAAAGCATTGAGTGGGGACCTTTCCCTTCTCAATACAAAATCGGATCTATTGGAAGTCCTCTTTAAAGAATTCGCTCTCAGACTCGACAATCTTCTCTTTGGCATTTGATTGAAACTCAGTGGGCTCCGTCCCCTCAATAAACGCCACTGTTCTGGCGCCCGAAAACGTTCGTGGATCCACGAGTGTGCCCGTTTTTGGGTCAATCGTAGAAAAAACAACTCCCGGTGGAGCAATGAAATCACTCTCCGGATACTCGCTGACTGCCTCTTTCATGTATTGAAGCCAAATTGGCAACGCAGCTCCAGCACCGGTGCCACCAAACCCCAAACTCTCCGAATCATCGTAGCCTACCCAAACACCCGTCACAACGGATGGAGTAAATCCCATAAACCACGCATCTTTATAATCATTGGTCGTTCCAGTTTTACCGGCAGCCACTCGTCCTAAAGCTTTAGCTCTACGACCCGTTCCTAAGTTCACGACCTCTTTCATAAGATGAGTCATGACATATGCCACGCGCGGATCCATCAATTGATCTGAATAAGTTTCACCAGAACCAATCGTCTCAGATAATTGATCCCGAGCTCCAGGCAACGAGGAAATATCAATGGCTTTTGGCATTCCCGGAAGTGCCCCTTCCGCTTCAGCACCGTTTGCACTGAGATCAGTAGCCGGCTGAGACTCGTCCCCATTTGCACCTGGGTTTGCATTCATTTCTTCCGAATCAAGTCCTGCAGTCATCCCTTGAGCATTCTTCCATTGACGCTGAATTTGTTTTTGCCGAAGCTCCGCCAGACTCTCGTCATTTTCAAACGGTTTTGGTTCAAAGGGTTTTTGAACGAGTTCTGCTGGATTCGGAAGTGTCTGAGGGAGGTTTTCTTCAAGCACTAATCCATCTCGATCAATCACCTTCTCAATAAAAATAGGATCCAATCGTTTCCCATAACGAGGAAACAAAGAAAACACTTGAACTAGCTCATACAAACTTGTCGTCGCACTTCCCAAAGAAATGGACAAGTCTTCATTAAAATGCCCTCCCATCCCCAACTTTCGGGCATATTCAATGATCTGAGACACACCAATTCTTTGAACCAATTTAATCGTTGGAATATTTCGAGAGCGAATAAACGCCTGTAAAACAGTCGTATCTCCATAAAACTTTTCTGAAAAGTTTGATGGTTTCCATTTTCCAAATAAATCATCGTCATAAACGATGGGAGAATCAACAATAATTGAACTCGGGGTCAATCCTCGCTCAACTGCTGCAGAATAAATAATTGGCTTAAAAGCGGAACCAGGTTGCCGTTTTGCTTGAATCGCTCGATTAAACTCGGATCGCTCATGACTATACCCACCTTCCATTGCAAGCACATAGCCTGACTTTACATCCACAGAAAATACCGCACCCTCAAGGTTTGGTCGCTGGTCTAGTGCAGCCACAAATCGAGGTAAAGAATCAGAATCACTGCGTTTGAGCTGATCTATTTGCTCTGAATCCACGACCTCCTCAAACGGCAAGACCTGAACGTAGACCACATCTCCGGGTTTAACCACTTGAGACGGAACTCTCGGAGAAGGAGGTTTGATTCGACTTTTAGTCATCTCATGTGCCCAAGTCATGGTACTCATCGGCATTTGAAGCTGAACAGGACCGATTTGAACCTTTGCCATTTGCTTTGAATCACTCACTGCAACCACAAGAGCTTCATAATGCTCATTTTCTCTCAGATAATCTTCCCGGCGAGTCATCCCCAACTGACCTAACGCTTCAGAATACTCCATCTCCCCTTCAGGTTTTAAAAACCCATAAGGAACTTTATTCTGAAATAAATCTTTTTCGCTTTCCCTGATAAAAGCCTTTACCTGCTCATCCCCTTCTAAACGTCGAATGGGTCCACGATAGCCAAGTCGTTTATCCACCTGTTTGAGGCCATTCACAAGGCTCTCACGAGCTGATTTTAACGTTTTCATTTTTGCAGGAAGGTAAATTTCCAAGCCTTGCTCATAGACTTTCTCCACTCCATAGCGTTCAATCAAATAACGACGGATATGTTCAACATAGTAGGGAGCTATTTCTTTTTGGCTCTTACCACTTCGATAAATTTTTAAAGGCGTTGCTGCAGCTTCGAGCATTTGTTCTGGCAAGATAAAATTATTTTCAACCATTCTCCTGAGCACATAGAGCTGTCTTTCTTTGGCACGAGACGGATTATAAATTGGATTGTACTTCGTAGGCGCTCTCGGCATTCCCGCCAAAAGCGATGCCTCGGATAAAGTCAATTGACCTACGTCTTTTCGAAAGTAAGCCTGAGCTGCTGCCTGAATACCATAGGCTCCATGCCCTAGGTAAATCTGATTTAAATAAAGATATAAAATTTCCTCTTTGTTTAGATTTTTTTCAATTCGATAAGCCAATATCGCTTCTTTAATTTTTCGAATTATGCTTCGTTCAGGCGTAAGGAAAAGAGATTTTGCGACCTGCTGGGTGATCGTACTCCCACCCTGGACCACATGACCTGCTTTAAAGTTTGCAATGGCAGCCCTTAGAATCGCTGTCAAACTGATTCCCTTATGTTCAAAAAATTTATCGTCTTCCGCAGCAATAAAAGATCTCACGACCAAACTTGGGATCTGATCATAGGAAATCACTTCTCTACGCTCTTTG
>CAYLWK010000351.1:0-6432 GCA_964387255.1 uncultured Oligoflexia bacterium | reverse complement strand
AGCCAACCTTGTGGGTCAACCTGCAAAAGGAAATACAGCCTCCGCAATCGCACAAGAAGGATTTGCTCGAGGTCGCAAGGGTTTGGGTGCTGGAGGGGGTGGCCAAAGTGTTGGAATTGGTCAGCTTAAAGGCTACTCCACTGGAGGTGGCATGGGAGCCACTGACTATGGACTTAAACCTTCCAAAGGCAGAGAAATTAGGATTCCAGATAAAGAAGAAG
Organism: uncultured Oligoflexia bacterium; assembly: GCA_964387255.1. Classification (GTDB taxonomy): domain Bacteria; phylum Bdellovibrionota; class UBA1018; order UBA1018; family CAUJDS01; genus CAYLWK01. Next base: position 6,211 of record CAYLWK010000351.1, on the reverse strand, counting down.
TGGTCATTTTAGGTGGGTTAGATCCAGATGTGATTGCTGCGATTATCCGTCGCTACCTTCCACAGATTCAACACTGCTATGAACAACAGTTGGCCTTAAATCCCAACTTAAAAGGAAAGGTAGCCGTAGCTTTCACGATCGGTGGCTCGGGACGCGTTCAATCTGCCAAGGTGACTGAATCAAGCCTTCGGAACAGACCTACTGAACGGTGTATCATTGGTAAAGTTAAAAACTGGAAGTTTCCAAAACCAAGAGGAGGAGGGACTGTGGGTGTGAAATATCCGTTTCTACTCATGTCCAACTCAGGGAGTTAATGTAAGGGGGATGTGTCACAATGCAATTTGCTAATTCAATTTTAAAATGGTTTCAAGATGGAGGCGTCTTCATGTACCCCATTGGGGTGATGTTGGTGATCGCTACTCTCATCATCATTGAAAGACTTTATATGGTTTTCATGGTCTATTCCTCAAACGCGGGGGGGCTGATGAGTAAAGTCCAGCGACTCATCCTAGATAATAATATCGATGAAGCAGTCAAACTTGCAAATAGTAAAAAACATGCTGCTATTTATCAGGTCTTTAAGGCTGCGTTGATGAATGCTGACCGCCCTTTTGAAGAGATCCAAGACCACGTCGAAGCAGCTTCTTTAGGAGTGGTTCCAAAACTTCAAAAAAGAATGCCTTACTTGTTCACTATTGCAAACGTTGCAACACTCTTAGGTCTCCTAGGAACGATCATTGGACTTATCACGACATTTAAAGCCGTCGGTGCTGTTGAAACGTCTCAAAAACAACTTTTACTTTCAGCAGGTATTTCTACTGCTATGAACACAACGGCCTTCGGACTGATGGTGGCTATTCCTTGTATGCTGGTCTACGGATATCTTTTTAACAAAATTAACGCCATGGTGGATGAGATTGACCACTACTCTGCTCGCCTTTTAATTCTTCTGAGAACAGGGAGTAACTATTTTGATCGTTTCTCGGATGATGATTTAGTCTCTACTGAACAAACACCTAAGAAGATGAGAGATAAAGGAAGTCGTAGAAGAGATGCTGCATAAAAAGAAACTTCGCAATAAACATCGATTACCTGTGATTGAAGTCAATGTGGTCTCTTTGATGGATATATTGACAACTCTTTTGTTTTTCCTTGTTTTTGCAGCTAATTTTCAAAATTTCTCGATCCTCGAGGGGAAAGCCACTCCAGCTGGAACCTCCACGAGCGATCAGAAACCATCATTTGCTCTAGACATCACCCTTTTAAAAGACAATCAAGCGAGAATCTATCTGGCCCCTATCTCCAAACTCGAGGTTCAACAACGATCCACCTTACTCAAGATGATTCAAAGCCGTTTTAAAGGAAATGAGTCTCTTGGGTACCTGACTCTCGTGAATGGAAGGACACCTACTGAACTCAAACAAAAGATTCAGTCCATCTTAGTTGTGATTAAAAAAAGCTTTCCCAATGAGATGAAAGCGATGCTGACAGTTGCAGATCCGATTGGCTATCAATCAATGATTCACCTTCTAGCGAGCATCCGAGAGCTTGATAACGATCGTAAACCTTTTCAAGTCAGGTCTCCTCAAGGCACATTAGAACTCAGTCGCGTGCTTTTCCCGATGGTCCTCATTCAAGAATATGGAGGTTCTGCTTAAATGGCACTGATTCGAAAACGGTCAAAAAAAATGGACCTCTCTGAAGCAAATGTGAATATCACGGCTTTGATGGATGTGCTTGTAGTGCTTTTGTTTTTCTTGATTAAGAGTTTTTCAGTGAGTGCCTCACAACTCAATCCTCCCAAAGATTTGCGGCTTCCAGCCTCAATGGTTGAAACACCTGTTGAAGAAGCACTTTTAATTTCACTGAGTCATGGAGAACTACGAGGCAAAGGAGAACTCCTCACTGGGTTGGTGAGAGGCAGCTTTCAGACGATGGATATTGGGGATGATGGACGAACGATCCTTCCGCTAAAGCAATTCCTTGATCAGGAGATCAAAAAAAGAAATGAACTCTATGGGGAAAATATTGACGTCTCAAAACTACCCCCTGCTAAGATTCTTATTCAAGCGGACCGCCGACTTCGTTTTCAAACAATGAAGTATTTACTTCACACAGCTCAGATGAGTGGTTATTCAGATTATCAGTTTGTCGTCATGCCCCCCAAAAAATAGAAAAAATGACAATTTTTGTCGAAATGGTCACTCTCTAGCCGGATTAAAGATGAAAATTTTAAGATTTTTTTTATTCGCTTAAAAGGCAGTGTCAAAGAACTCTACACAATTATACATAATCTCTTTCAATCACTTCGTTTTTAGAGATGTATTGAATGTCTATTTTTTTAACGGAAAAATACTGAAACTAAATGAAAAAATGCCGTTAAAGCATGAATTTTGCAGTTCTTTTAACGTTGGGGGAAATCATGGTTTCTAGGGGAAGAAGCTTTGCTTGGATCGCCGTCTGTCTTATTTTATCGAGCTGTTTCGGAGAGAAACAGCTCCGCCGAGGCGATGACAGCTCTGCTTTAAATTTAAATAGAGGTTCAGGGAGACTTGATTTTTCACCAGGTCCCAGAGCTTTAAAAGTCATTTTCAGAGAATCGACAAGTAGTAATCCAAGCGGAAGTTTTAATCTCACCCCCACCATCGATATCGGGACCCCTCTCACACTCGGCGATGGACATCCCGTTGTTAGATATTTCGAAATGGATGGATCCACTGTGCTTGCAGACCAAGTCACCTCTCCCGATGAAATGCCTCCGTTTATTGATTTTGCAGAAGTTACCTTAAGTGGCTCTCAAAATAATGGCGCACGTCAATCGGGCTGCTCTAGTTTTACTCCGCCTTCACTCGGAACGATTGAATGTAAAGTAGCAGGAAAAGGAGCTTCTGATCCTCTCACTCCTTGCGGACCACCCAGTGGCTTTTGGGCAATCAATGAGCAAGCATGTCTTCATGGGGGAAACCTCACCCGCAAAGGAAATGGAAGCGCTGAAGATCCAGTCAGATTTCTAATGAAGCTTAAATTAAACGAACTTTCATCGTTTGAAAACCTGAGAGTCACATTTACTTATATTGCTTCAACTTATCGAAGTGGTGGTCAAGGCCAAACTCCTATCTCCTGTTTTCCTCAAGATGGAAATGGAGTGCCCTACTTTGACCTGGCTCAAGATGGATGCACGGACCTTTATTGGCAAGCTTATGTGAGTGATTTGGACTCCTCCTCTCCTCAAGCACTTCCGGTTCGAACAGTCATTCCTCCTGTGACATCTCAACCCACAAATGGCCAGATTACAGCCTCTCCGACATCGTCTCAGGTAATCATTCCTCTAGCTCGACTGAGAGAGAAAATTCAGGGGGACTCTGTCTATTTCATGCTCTCAAGGGTCAATGCAAACTCAGGAGACACGACAGCATGTCGAGTTGAAAGCGCAGGTTACAGCGGACCTCAACTCACGGCGCTTTGTCATGGCGTGGTCATGATTGAAGCTAATATCGAAAGGTTTTAGTGTGACTATTCGATTGATGTTGCTAGCACTGACATTCCTTCAATTGGCCTGTGACGATGGTCTGGATCAAGCTCCTATTGAAGAGAACACTAAAATTGAACTCACTCCAATTCAAAAACAAGAGCTTCGAAGACAAGAACTACGCTCTTTTGAATTAAACTTCGTAGAATCAGACTTTTACTCTGTCTCAGCTCCAAACCGTTTTAACTGTGCTGGGGATGCAAAGATTTTTCGAGATCCTTGGGATCGAGATGCTTTTGGCGTTTCCAAACCATTTGAAACCTCTCTTGCTCACCCTTCAGAAACAATCAAACCCGCCTTTATTCGAAACATCTCAGTTGACTTGACTCATGGAAATGAAGAAGACAATGGCAACTTTACTCATCCTTCTCATTTTTGCCACCGAAAAGGACCTCAAGCACCTCCCCCCCGTGCTTGTGCTTTTTTCGATCAAGATACTTACTTTCCTCTCCCACAACAGCAAGTTGAAGGGATCAATTCCGGATTCTATACGCTCGAGCACCTTAATTGCAATGGATCAGGACCCGTGGTGAATCAATCAAGAAACTATGCAGGAGGTGTCGACATCGACTTAAATCAGGAATTCATTGGTGAGAATGAGGAGATTTTAGTTCAATTGAAATTCTTTCCGTTTGGAAATCGAAATCTGAGAAACTTCGTGAATGGAACGGGGCCCATCACGCGACTCCCCTCTGAAACTGCACGATTCAAGGTCCATTTAAGCTTTGTAGATGACGCCGTCAATGAAATCCAAAGTACCTTTCAACCTAGATATTTTCAATATTTCAACTCCTCTCAATATCCTCAAACCGTCACTCAATTGATAAATCTTTCTTCACCCCAAGGTTTTCCGATTGAAAAACAATTTACTTTGAGCTCAGCTTTGAAACAACGCTTTAATCGAATCCGAATCGAGCGTCTTAGCGGTTCGGGAATCCTAGTTTCCCTTAGAATGTTTCTCATGGGTCAACGTTGACACAGCTCTATGCCAAAAGATGTCACCTTGAAGATTAAATGGACAAAGAAGTTAGGTTTTAGCTCTTTTAAACCGTTAAAAAGAATAGGGTTTTTTTATAGCGTGATTTTTGCATCCATATAAAGGAAGAGGGTGTCAAAAACACAGGGGATTTTTGATTAGCATTTCATTAGGGGGAGAGTCTTTTGCGGGGAAATGATTCACGCGTCACCTACTCAGATAAATTTCAACGAATAGAAAGATTGAGACTTTCGGTTGGAATGCTCTTGCTTGTTCTTCTCATTTCAACAGGATGTGAGAATCGTATTTTCAGAGCGGGTGGTGACACTAATAACTTCAACTTGAATAATGGGGGCGGTCAGCAAGGTTCTGATCCCATTCGACTTTTCAATGTAGTGCCGGCAAACACGAATCCTGCAGGATCTCTCACGCTCATTGGAGATGAAACCATTGGTACTTACTGTGGCACACTCAGTACTTCCGGTCCTGGCCCATGTCGATGTCGCTATGAGTTTCAAAACAGCCTTGGAAACCAAGTGCTTGAAGCTGATACAGAATTTAGCTCTTTAAACGAAATCACGTGTAGTGCGAACAACCTTCTTGCAGTGAACCCGCAGCCCGAGAGTGTGGCGATTCGTGTGTTTGTCCCTGCTTCAGGTATCTTTTCAAACGCAGTGACGATTAACTTAAACTCAGGCTCTGGCGGTGTTTTCTTGAACCTAAGAGATGAAGCAAGTTTTGTTGAAATTGAACGATGGCAGTGGAGAAAGCGTCACTTTATTCCACACCTCTATTGTGATGACCCAGATCGATGCCCATTAGATCCGTTTCAAAGTGAGAGTAACCTACTCTCTTTTGCATTTAACTTTCACACGACAAATCGTGGTGGTGGATTGATTCGCTATGCTGCATTTACAAGCGGCCGAGAAGGTCAGCTCTCCCCTTGGGTAGTGGGATATAACCGCTATCGAAAAGAAACTTCCCCGTGGCAAAACCACCGTGTTTATTCCTTTGGACCAGATTCACGAAGTAGCGAAGGCTACATTGCCTACATCAATCCTGAGCTGGGAATTCGTGATCGCAATCGAAGAATGGAAATCTCGCTCGCTCGATATCCTTCTGGGGTTTTCACCGCTCCTGTGGATGCCTATGAGTCACCTGGAACCATTGTGACGTTAGGCTATGCTGCTACGCCCACTTTGGATCTTCAAGGAAGGCTTGTTTGCCCTGTAGAAAGCCAAATTCCAGAAGGCTATCAATGGATCATTTTTGCACCCGCAGCTGCAGGACCGGGAAGGATGGAAGAGGTGAAGTATGTAGCCTCTTTAGAAAAACTGAATTCTGGAACTCATACTATCATTGCTTGTAACCCTGGGAAACTCACCGACGCAAGTAATGGTGAACTTTCGGCAGCCCCTCAAGATATGACCTTTGCTCGATGTAATCCAGGCTCTGGCAGCAACCCATTGCCACCTGGCAGCTTAGACGTCGCCACCGGGAGCACTTTTGCAGATCGAGTCTTTTTTACCGACTCACCCCAGTCGGCATGCATGAGGCCGGGAAACTTCTTCGCTGACCCTGCCGACCCTAGCGGCCAGGTCCCTGACTACTTTGAAGTTCCGTGGATGGAAGAATACTCTCCTGCAACCAGTCACAACACCACTGGCACACCGATCATGCCATGGAATTTACCCTACTCCACTTCG
>CAYLWK010000350.1:0-9577 GCA_964387255.1 uncultured Oligoflexia bacterium | reverse complement strand
AAAAACTGGAGAAAAAGTAAAATCAGTCGAGCAGAATGGACTTTTTGAATTTGAACAAAAGCAATTTAAAGCAATGACAATCCGATATGGAGTTCATCATTGGAAGTTTGGTGTTAGTCCTACAACACCTGCGATTGCAGTAGATATAGAATCCGATGATGTGAAAAGCGGAGAAAATCAGTTTTTCAAAAAATCTATTCAAGGAACACTGGCACTCCTTGCTTTAATGACGCTGCTCATTCAGGTCATCCCGGAGCCAGAGGTTAATGAAGAAGAGATCATCCCTCCTCAATACGCAAAAATTGTGATGTCGCCGCCAGATAAAGCACCGAGCGCTGGAATGGAAGAGGCAGGAGGTGCTCCTGCACCTTCAAGTGCACAGGAAACAGCCGTCGTAAAAGCTTTTCGCGCAAAAGCTGTTCAGAATGCAGTCCAAGGCCTCCTAAAAGGAGGACTGACAACTCTTTTAGCCCAATCAGACTTAGTGGGAGGAGACCAAAATGCGGCTAAGAAAGTCTTTCAGTCAAAACAAGGTCTCGGAAAAATTTCAGAGAAACAGCTAAACTCAAAACGAAACGTGAAGGTCGCTTCTTTAGGTGGAAAAGGTAAAAAAGGACAAGTTGGCTATGGAAAAGGCAAAGTAGCAGGAATTCAAGGCCAAGGAAATTCATTTGTTTCATTTGACATCGGTGGATCAAAAGTAGCTCAAGGACTTACTAAAGATGAAGTAGGTAAAGTGATCCATGCTCATCTGAGCGAAGTTCGCTATTGCTACGAGTCAGCCATGGTCAGAACACCAGACATTGAAGGAAAATTAGTCGTAGACTTCAATATCAATCCAGCAGGTAGAGTCACGTCCTCAGCTGTCCAATCTTCTAATGTTGCAGATGCCAGACTTGATGACTGTATTTTAAGACGCCTACGAAGGTGGAAGTTTCCAAATCCAAAGGGCGGGGTCAATGTCGGCGTGACCTATCCATTTATATTTAAATCTTTAGGAAGGTAAGCCATGAATCAGAGTCAACTAATGAGTCAAAAAGTAAAACAATCACACTTCACCTCAAAAGCACTTGTTTTAGTCATTGCAATTTTAACCACTCCACTTGCCTTCGCTCAAGATTCAGCAAATGAATCTGAAAAAGTAGATGTCAACGCTAAGCAAGGTGAAAAGGTCAACATTAAAAATATCAGAAAAAAGTATTGGGCCAAAGGGAAGAAAGCCAAAATTGGAGTGGTTCAGAATCGTAAATTTTCAAAAGCTAATAAATATCAACTAGGAGTTTTTGGAGGGATCAATGCTGTTGACCCATTTCTAAGTGTTCAAACACTTGGACTATCATTTGGATACCACTTTACTGAACGTTACTCACTTTCACTGACTGGGTGGTACAATTTTGTTGGAAACTCAACCGCTTTCGATGTCTTCCAGACTGAAAAAGATGGAAACATCAACACAAACGAACCAGCTGGTTATATTGGTTTAGAGAATAACTGGAGCCTTCTATACGGAAAACTCAGTTTCCTGGGCCATAAAATCATTTACTTTGACCTCCATATCGGAGCAGGACTGGGACTGGACTTTACAGAAACTGGGCATTACCTTGCGCCCTCTATCTTAATAGGTCAGCGTTTCTTCATTACAAAAGTCACCTCACTGAGGTTTGATTATCGATTCAAGTATCGGCGTGAAACCTTTTTTGAAAAAACAATTAACACTAACTCAGTTTCGATTGGTCAAGAATATGGACCTCGAAATGCTTTCAGTCATGTCATCACTATCGGAGTAGATTTTCTACTAGGAAGTGGGGACAAGTAGTATGCAAAGATATAGATTTATAGTTTTCTGCTTTGCAGTCAGTTCTGCCCTTATGATTCAAAGCGACTCGAATCTTGCAGAAGCTAAAAGCAAGGATAAAGCAGTAAAGAAAACTAAGTCAGTGAAAAAAGCACCTGCTCGAAGAGTTCCGATCACTCTGATTCAAAATGCCTGCTCCTCTTCTGAGAGGGTTCATTTTAGCAATAAAGTTCCTTATGAATGGCAGCATCAATACTCACTTTTTCAGAAGAACAAGCTTTCAGAAATTCAAGGGTTTGCCGAGGCCCTTTCTCTTCGAAAACTAGGACTTCAAGGAGAGTCAATGGTTTTTTCGGAGTTTTGGCTTGCAAACTCTCTTTATCGATCAAAACTTTATCACATGGCCCACCAAGCTTTTTCTGCTGTCGCTTCCAGGCAACCCACTGAGGAGACTCTTCCCATTCAGATTGCATCATTAAGATGTATTAATATGATCACCCATCAATTTCCTTCCATGCATTGGAACAAGCGCCTTGAAGCAAGACTGTTTGAGCTTCAAAATGGTCTTGAATCGATGAAATCAATTTCTAGGCCCTTAAAAAAACATTTACAATGGATCCTATGGGATACAGCTGGAGCCATCTTTAGAGCGACACAAGATACTCGACTACTCTCAATTTTAAAAGACAGTGGTCCTCATGAGGCTTTTGCAAGAGCTTTACTTGAAAGCACTCGAGGAAATACGAAAAAAGCAGCGCTTTATCTTATTAAGTTCAAAAATTATCGTCGAGTTCCCTACACGCTTCGCCGCTATCAAACCACGGCTACACTTTTACTGGCTCGTCATCTCTATGAGTTAGGGGACTATCAACGATCTGCAAACTACCTTCATCAAGTCACCAAAAGCTCAAACGAGATTGCAAGCGTATTGACCGAACTCGCTTGGGCCAAGTTGATGCAAAATAATCTCGGGGAAGCCGTCGGTGCAGCGATGAGTTTAAACTCAGGGGGTCTAGAAGCCACATTTGCACCCGAAGCTCCGATGGTAATGGCAATGGCCTTAAATGAACTCTGTCAGTATCCTCATTCAATCCGAGCCATTGACCTATTCAGAACTCAGTACAAAGAACCTTATCATTGGCTAAAACAGTGGCGAAAACGAGCTAAGAAGAAAGACCCCAAAGCCTGGAATCTCTATCCCACTGCGATTCGTTACCTTAAAGGATCTGTTGATGTCCCTGAAAAGGTCGTTTCAGAGTGGATTCGATCGCCACTTTTTTTAAGTAGCCAATCTGAGATCAATCTTTTGATTGATGAGAATAATCGAGGAAAGAAGTTTAGTGAAACGGCTCAGACAGAGCAAGTGGGTCGAGCTAAAAAACTACTCGCTGAGCTTCGAAAACTAAGAACCGACTACCAAAAGGCTAAGATTCTTTTGGAACCGGGTGAGTCGATTTCAACGAAGATCATCAATCGACTTTATCGATACCGTGATCAAATGAAACATTTTTATCGCCTGCGCGCCGCAGCTCCGTTTTGGAATAAGTTACTGAAAGTAGATCAAATGCGCGGTGAAAGACTCAGAGAGCGTTTGATTCATCAAATTAATAATGAGTTCATGAGAGCAAACCTTAGAATGGTTCAAAACCTCGACTTTGTTGCTGAAAATAATCAGCTGATTGAGGTAGAGATCTTTAATGGAGCCTCTAAAGATATCGTCTGGCAAAATGCTCATCCTGATTACGAGAAAGTAGCAGAGGAAATAAAAGATCAAAAAGAAGAGAAAAACTCGGATCAAGTATGGAACTGGGGAACCTCTGAAGCAGGATTAGAGGGAACAGAGGAAGTCTGGGAAGATGAACTCGGTACTTTTAGAGCTGACATCTATAATAACTGCTCTAGTAAAGATAAGTACCTAGCAATCAAGTCTAAACTCATTCGAGAGCGAACTCTGGTTAAGATGAAGAAAAGAAAAGGAACTTTTTCAATTTCATCAAAATCAAAGATTAATCGATAGCATAGGAATATTTTTATGGACGCTAATTTACGCTACTTAGGGAAAAAAGGTGAGGTTTTCGGACCATTTACCGATACAGATTTAGAAAAACTACGCGCTTCAGGAGAAATTGAGAGCTACTCTTGGATCTGGGAGCCAAAAGAAAAGGCCTGGATGCCTCTTGATCCTCCTCCAGCACCTATTGAGAGCACAAGTACCTCAAAACGATTTCAGAAAAGATCCATTGAAGCCATTGCCTTCGACTATCGCTTTGCCGTTGCTGGGATTCTAGACTCTGTGAGTGACGTGGGTTGTACTCTTCGAACTCAAGACCATTCTGATAGTCCAAAACTCAGCCAAAACGGATGGATCACAATGAACCTTCTGGATACTAAGTCTGGAAATTCAATGAATATTCGAGCGAAGCTTGCTCAAGCCCAACTCGAGCCTCAAAGTGGTTGGACTTATCAAGTTCGCTGGGAAAAAGCTCCAGATCTCTAGAAGATCTGCACTATGAGCTTAGTTTTTAAGTCGTTCGATCTTTTTTAAGATAGCTTTTGCGCCAAGACAACTTGCGTTCGACCAAACGTTTTTCCATCTCTGACTTTTTTTGACCAAAGCCGATCAAGAGGCCAAACCCACCGTTCCGGAAGAAGTCGTAATAAGTGGCGCTTACTTACCTGGCTTGAACAAACAACCTCGTGCTCAACTATCCCAAATCCCGCTTCTTTCAAAAGGGTTTGTAATTCCTCAACAGTAAACTCACAAACGTGATTGCTAATTGTGTTAGCGATCTTCTCATTTCGATCCCATTGATCTTTCACATCCGTCCAGTTTCTCTCATAGCACCCAACGAAATCACCATTGGGTGTCGTTAAACTTAGTAAACCTCCAGGCTTTAGCTCTCTCCAAAGCTGACGAAGCGTTAAGTCTGGCTTTGCCATATGCTCCAACGCTTCACCCAAATAAATTGCATCGTAGGTTTCAGGTCTTGACTGTCGATCATCGTGAATGCCTCTGTGAATGAATCGAGTCGAGGCTGAAAAGGAAGAGACGTGAGATAGTTTTTTCTGAATATAGTTAAAAAACCTTTTTTCATTGTCTACAAAGTCAACCTTATAGCCTTGTTCTACCCAAAGCACTCCCATGGTTCCAGTTCCACAGGCAAAATCAGCGAGTCTTTGGTGGATTGGCTCGGGTGATAAGTGACGTTTTATTTGATAAAAAGCAGTCAACAATCGTCGTCGATCTAAAAATCGAGTGTTTGCATTTACTTTTGGGTTATAAATTCCCTTTCGATCGGCTTGCCAACATCGATAGAGAAAGGGATCTGACTGGACTTGATCTAGTGCTGGTAACTGCATCTTATGGTTTCCACCTATCACTGTGCATCCTTGGTGTCTACTGCTCTCTACAAACTGAGCCTTGATACAAGCTTAATTCCCCACCCTTCAACCACTCAAAACCGTAGCCCTATCCCCAAGGAGAAAAATAGTCCTCCATAATTAATCGTCAAAGGGCCACTAAAAATTCCAGAGCCATTTCCAGTGGTCGAAGCAGCTACTGCTCCAGTCGATAGAATTCGATATCCTGCCTCTCCGACGAATCCCCAGTTTTGACTGAAAAAATAAGTCAAATGCAGGTTGACTAGAAACGCCAACGGAGCACTCGTAAAACTAGTTTCATTCGGAGCTGATTGGGTGTTGGCAACTGAAGAAAATTGAGTGTTCAGTCCCAGTCCTGCTAATGCTCCAAATCCAAGGCTAAATTCTCGTTCCTTCCCGATGGTGAACCCAAGCCCCCCATAAACAGGCAAGGATGAGAGACTAAATGAATAAGTATTGTTAGACTCATCAATGGCTTCAACGCCCCCGAACATCCATTCCCCTCTGAGAATGAGCGAAAACGATTTAAAAATAAAAAATTCAAGATTCATCGCTGCTGCTTGAATACTTGTAGGAGATTCGAATCCAGTCACCGTTGTGAAGTCAGACCAATTGAGAAACCCCAATGAATAAAGGGCGCGAATGCGAACCACTTGATCTGCCTCTGAGCGATCCCTTTCAAGCCCTTTTTTTTCAATAGACTCGGACTCTAGCTCAGGCGCCGCCATTAAGGTCTGTGCGGTTTGGTTTTGCTCAGTGCTTGCTCCTTCAGGAGGTTGAGGGTTTAACACTAAAATTTCTGCTGAAACCCAACCAATTGCTTTATTGGGCAGTCTAACTTTATAAAACCCAAGCGTAGGAAGATTACTCGCGGCGATATACTCTCCCTTTTTAACAACACCTACCACACTCGACTTAGCATCAGGAGATTCATAAACTTCAGCTTCCACCGCGTCCACGAGTGCCAATTGTGCTGCGTGAACGACTGTCAAACTCTGACTCAATCCAAACAAAAGAAAGAGCGCCCACTTCCTACTCATCGGAGTGTCCGAATCAGCCCCATTGGATTCACTTTCACTGAACTCAGAACCGCTCCCCAATGCAAGTGAGGTCCAGTCACCCGTCCCGTGGCACCGGCAAGTCCTAAAAGCTGCCCTCGATCAACCATCGCTCCAGTCTTTACTTGAATCTTACTCAAATGTGCATAAAGCGTGATCAACCCATATCCATGGTCAAGTAAGACTGTGCCTCCCGTGTAGTAGAGGCTTTTGGCCAAAACAACTTTTCCACGAGCCGGGGCGTTAATGGGAGTACCAACTCCGGCCTTCAAATCAAGACCCCGATGATAGCCTTTAAAATGGCCATTGTAGTTTCGAGCCGTTCCGAACTCAGAAGTCACAGGGCTTTTGATCGGATAGCTAAACGGTCCTTTCCAATACTTTTTTGGCTCACTCGAATGATAGATTTTTTTAATTTCTTTGACTTCTTTTAAGATTCGAGGAATTGCGCTTTTAGGTGGAGACACTTTGGAAGGATCAACTCGAAGTGATTCAGATTTATATTTCCCAGATTCAATTTGAATAGGTACTTGAATGTGCTCATCATTTACAAAAATTTTTATTTTTTTGTTTCCAGGTTTTTCACGATACGGAATGGCGATTAATCCCTGATAAACCTCATGGTCTGATCCTTCAATGGGGTAAAATTGAAACTTCCGGTCTAAAAATTTTGCATAAACCTGGTCTTTGGGATCTATTTTTCGACCCAGTTTGACAGTGGCAAGCAAAAGTGACCCGTCCACTGTCTTTTCAGAAGATAAAACAGTCTCGGATTTTTCCAGTGGTGAAACAGGGACTAAAGAAGCACAGGCAGTAGATGAGAGAAAGACCAATCCAAGGAGAATGATCGATCTAAATTTTTCGTACGGCCACCTTGCCATCTCGAAAACGAATCTCGACTTCATTTTCCTTTTGCATCTGCTGGACTGACTTGATGATTTCATTTGGTTTATTTGGTGGATGAACAATGGCAAACCCCCTCTCGAGTACATTCAACGGTGACAAGACATTAAGCTGGGCCAGTTGCGTTCTCAATTGGTCATTCCAATAGATCACCCTTCGCGCCATGGCCTGTTCTAATCTTAACATGAGCTCATCGTTCCGTTGAGCACGATCTCTGAGTCGGTCCTTGGGACTCTTTAACCTTGATTGACACTGCTTGACTTGCTCTCCGTACCACTTCAAATAACTCAATCCACTCGATTGCAGTCGATCGAACTGATGAGACACGACTTGCTGAGACTCTACCCAATGTTGACTGAGCAGTTCCGCTGCAGCCGAAGGTGTGGGTGCTCTTAGATCGGCAACAAAATCTGAGATCGTGAAGTCTATCTCATGACCCACCGCAGATAACACGGGCAGTGTGGATTCAAAAATAGAACGAGCTACGATTTCCTCGTTAAAAGCCCACAAGTCTTCAATCGAACCTCCTCCGCGAGTGACCACTATCAATTCAGGCCGAATGCCTTCGTCAAGCCGATTCAGCCACTGTATTTGCTCAGCAATCGCTTTGCCGGCTCCCTCACCTTGAACCAGACAAGGACAAACAAACGCGTCGACATGACCTGCTCGTCTGCCTAAGACATTTAAAATATCTTGAATGGCTGCTCCACTCGGTGACGTCACAAAAGCTACTTTTTTAGGAAAGCGCGGTAATGATTTTTTTGCGTCTCGATCAAACAGCCCCTCTTCTGAGAGTCTTGCTTTTAGACGCTCAAACTCGATCTGAAGGGCCCCAGCTCCGAGCGGCTGAATTTCATCCAGCACAATCTGATACGATCCTCGTGGAGGATAAACTGAAATCCTTCCGTGACAAAGCACCTGAATGCCATCTTTAAGGGCAAATCGAGTTTTCTTTCGCCCCCACCCAAAAAACACGGCCGATAGGCTTGCGCTCGAATCTTTCAACGTTAAATAAAGATGCCCTGAAGAGGCGGGTCTGGAGTTTGAAATCTCACCTTTGACCCAAATATCTACAAAGTCTCTCTCGAGACTTTCTTTCACGCGTTGGGTAATGTCACTGACCGAGTAAGGACGACGCTCTGTTGAGAAAAGAGCATCACTTTTTTGAGATTCCTCAGTTTCCTCCTGAGATTTCTGATCAGACTTACTCTTCAGTTTCTTTGGTTTTTTTTCATGGTTGGAAAGAGCCTTATTTTTCTCTGATGAGGGAGTCGATTGTGATTGTCTGCTGCGTGAGGAGCGTGTTTTTTTTACATTCTTCGAGGGCGCCTTTTCTAAATCGGAAGGCTTCTCAGACGAACGAGGCTCAAGTGAATGAAATAAAGGAAGATCAGTAAAACTATCCATCACGGACCCTTACGATCCGCTACAACCACCTATTTTTCAAGTTTCGATTGATTTTCTTTTAATGGCTTTAGCTTGTGATTGAAAATATCGAAGGACTTTAAATAGTTCAAAGCCTGATTAACTTGGTAGTCTTTCTTGGGTTCAAACTTCATGGGAGTCATCTCATCGTCTTCTTCCTCAGCCGCTTTCTTGATCTTACGACCTAGGTTTCGAAGCTCTGCAGAAGTGAAGTCACTTCGTTCTTTTTCATCACCAATCTCTTCCCCACCAATATGTCCAGGAAGGTCTTTTTCTCGCATAAAATCGCTTTCGACTTTGGCTTTGGCTAGGAGCTCGGGATCGTATTGATCCAAGACAATATCTGGATCTACTCCTTTTTCCTGAATGCTTCGTCCGCTAGGAGTGTAATACCGAGCTACGGTGAGTTTTAGTCCCATGTCTTTGGCGAGTTCTACAACGGTTTGAACAGAGCCTTTTCCAAAAGTCGGTGCTCCCAGCACCACTGCTCTGCCATGATCCTGAAGGGCACCTGCCACAATCTCGGCTGCCGAGGCTGTCGAAGAATTCACCAAAATAGCGACTGGAAAATCTTTCCGTGCCTTGCCTTTGAGAGCATGTTTAATTTCTTTTCGATCACGGTTTCTACCGATCGTTGAAACCACAACACCTTTATCAATGAACAACGAGGTGACTTCAACTGCCTGATCCAAGAGTCCTCCTGGATTCGTTCGTAAATCGAAAACAAGGCCCTTTAATTTTTCTTTTTTCTCAAGCTTTTGAATGGCTCGCCCCACATCACGAGCTGCATTTTCATTAAAACTCATTAACCGAATATAGCCATATCCGTTTTCAAGAAGCTCAGATTTCACAGACTGAATTTTAATAATGTCTCGAGTGATGGAAACATCTTTTATTTTTTCAAACCCTTTTCGATAAATAGAGATGGTCACATCAGAACCGCGTTTTCCACGCATTTTTGAAACGGCTTCCACAAGGTTCATGCCTTTTGTGCTCTCACCGTCAATTTTCACAA
>CAYLWK010000349.1:0-2718 GCA_964387255.1 uncultured Oligoflexia bacterium | reverse complement strand
TGAACAATACAATCGAAGCGATCACTTCCTCTCCACGAATAGCCTTACTAATGCCTTCAGATGTTTTTAGTCCAGCTGTAATTGTGGCTGAACGACCGTCTTGAAGTTTGATAGTTGTTTTTTCATATTGAATTTTCTGATCTTGATCCAATACAAAGTCTCCAGAGGTGTTTTTCACAATCGGTGGATGGACAATCCAAGGTTGGCGTCCCACCTCGGCAGCAACCCATCCAGCCTGATTGGCAAGCACTGCCAAGATCACACTCGGAACATAAATCTTAAATAGCCATGGACATTCAAAAAGACGTCCCTTGAAATAAAGAAACCAAGAAGTGAACGTGAGGAGAATAAAAAAAGTTCCAATACCCACCATCATTCGCCAAGTAATGAAGGGAATCCATAATGGGGGTCGATGTTCCTTCCGAACACGATCAAGGCCTAAAACAGGTTTCGAGAAAGTAAAATCATCGTGAACTAAAAAACTGAGAACTCCAGGCAGTGCCAGGCGATAGTGAGTTTTATTTGACTCAGAGTCTGGTAGTCCAAAAAGTGTTAAATCAGCGGGACCGTCACTCTTAAAGTGACCTTCAAATGCTGCAAGTTTTGCTGGTTGATGAAGGTAAACGTTCTGAGCTTGCTGATGACCTGAAATCGCGATCGCAACACTGCTGATTGTCGCAAGAACAAGGCCGCCGAAAAAACTCCTCTTAGCAAAGACCTTATGTTTCTTTTTTAAAAGGTACCAACTCGAGATACTTAAAACAAAAAAAGCACCCATGATAAAACAGCCTAGCAACACATGGGTCAATCGATGGAGAGAGGAGGGGTTAAAAAGTAGTTGCCAAAAATCAACAATTTCTGCTCGAACGACTGGGACACCGTCAATCACCCAAGGCTCAATCAACGCTCTTCCCATTCCGTCTCGCAAGATAGTTCCGTTCGAATCTAATATTTGGCGAGTCATTGGCACTAAGTGGCTTCCAGCAGGAGTTTGTTGCCAGGAATTGGCTACGACGATCCAGACACTCGAGAAAATACTTCCAAGTGAAACCATCACGGTGCTAATGAAATGAAGTTTGGGGCCCACTCGGTTCCAGCCAAAAACCAAAACAGCTAAAAAGCCCGATTCTAGAAAAAAAGCAAAGATGCCCTCCGCAGCGAGAGCTGAACCAAAAACGTCTCCTACGAATCGAGAGTAACTTGCCCAATTCGTTCCGAACTGGAACTCCATGACAATTCCGGAAGCAACGCCTAAAGCAAAATTTAAAGCAAAAATTTTAGTCCAAAATTTTTGGGCTTGGTGGAAACTTGGGTCCTTCGTTTGAAGGTGTCTAGCGCCAAGATAGACGAGGATCCCACCTAAGCCAATGCTGAGCGGTGGAAACAAATAGTGAAACATAATGGTCAACGCAAATTGAAGGCGTGACAGAAAGACCACATCAAAAAGTTCCATGAACCCGGTAATCTAGATCAAAACCCCCGGAACCACAATCAGAACCGAAAGGAGAACTAAAATCTTTTATTTATATACTTTTCAGATAATAAAAAATTTCCTTTTAAAATCATGTGATCGACGCTTTGAAGTTTGATAAACCCATCTCCATGGAAAAACTGAATCTTTTAAAAGGACGTCTGGCTTGTGTCACTGGGGCATCGTCGGGCTTTGGGAAAGCAGCTTCTTTGGCGTTGGCGCAGCAGGGATGTGATCTGATTCTGGTGGCGAGGCGTTATGATCGCCTGAAAGCGTTGGCGGAGCAGCTTCGGGATACCTATCAGATCAACGCTTGGCCTATTGAGTGCGATTTAGCTTCCGTGAAAGCAATCCAGTCACTGGTTTCTACTCATGAGGAAACGTTTCAGAAAGTGTCTATTTTGATCAATTCAGCAGGACTTGCAGCCGGTGTTGATTCTATTCAAGAGGCAAGCCTTGAAGATTGGAATCAGATGATTGATGTGAATGTGCGTGGTCTTTTCACGCTCACTCGAAAGCTTCTTCCTTTTTTACGTAAACAACCGCATGCAGACATCGTGAATTTAGGATCCGTGGCAGGACGATGGGTTTATCCCGGGGGTGGCGTTTATTGCGCGACAAAGCACGCCGTCAGGGCGTTTAGTGAAGGCCTGCGGATGGATCTTTGTGGTGAACCGATTCGGGTTTCTACTGTGGAACCAGGCATGGCAGAAACTGAGTTTAGTGAGGTAAGATTAAAAGATAAAAAAGCCGCCAAAGAAGTCTATCAAGGAATGAAGCCTTTATCCGCAGAAGACGTGGCTCAAACCATCACATGGGTCTTAACCCAGCCTGCACATGTCACAATCCAAGAAGTCGTTATTTACCCAACCTCTCAAGCAGCAGTGAAGCAAGTCCATCGTCAGAAAGCTACCTAACTTTAGGAGTGTTTAATCTTTGAACTGAATCGGAAGTTTCAAATAAGAAACACCATTAGACTCTTTGGGAGGGAGCCTTCCGTTTTGAGCATTGATTTGAATGCTCGCTAGTAAAAGTTTAGGAGCTTTAAGTTTAGCGTCTCGCTCAGTTCGGAATTTTACAAAATCTTCTTTTTTTGTGTCCGCTTTGAGCTGAATGTTGTTCTTTTTTTCTTCCGCAATCGTGGATTGAAATTTAAGCTCACGTTGATTGGGCTGATAGTCATGACCTACGAAAACTCTTGTTTCATCTGGAAGCACATAGAGTTTTCTCTGAATGGACTCATACAA
>CAYLWK010000348.1:0-2635 GCA_964387255.1 uncultured Oligoflexia bacterium | reverse complement strand
CATGGTGCAAGATTTTCCACTCATGCCCTGTCCCGCGCAAGCGGCGGCACAAACTGCAGCAGGAATCGCGTGAAGTTGTGCGGCTTTACGGTTTTTACCTGAAGACTCCTCAAGTGCCTGTGAGGCTGCTTGATTGGATTGAGTTTGAGATAAACCAGGCTGAGACGCACCTGTGTGCTCTCGTGCAGCGTTGATCGTGTCTTGAGCAAATGGATCAGCAAAGCTCTCAGGTCCAATCAGGAATTGAGCGCAGAGCTGAGCTAAGAGCATTAGACTGAAGTGAAAGATCCGAAGTAGGTTCATTTTCCCCCGCTGATGACTTATTTAATACCCACGCGTCCTTGTTGATAAACCACGCCGTAGCGTTGGTTGATTTGTTGAAACAAATCACTGTCTCGATCGTGAACGTAAGGCCCTGACATGCCTGCGATGCTTCGATCTTTACCGAAGCTCAAACGATAATCTCGTTCCTCGTCGGATTCTTCGTTTTTGAGTCCTGGGATAAGGTTTGCAAACTGTGAAAAGTCAAACCCTGCTCCTTCATCGCCGCCGCCAGCACCGGCACCCCCTCCTTGATAGCCTCCACCGCCACCAGCACCCCCTACGACATACTGAGCTTTTCCATCTTCAAAGTCGTCGGCGTATTTTGCAGCAGGTGATTCTTGGCTACTTGGATCTGCTGGAGAGGTTTGACCCCCTCCCAGAGCTTGTCCACCTCCGCCACCTCCCGCAGGATTTTGATCGGCAGGATTAAAGGTTCCCGGAGTTGGTGTTTCTCCGACCGTGATATTATCATCTCCGAAAGGATCAAACGGATCTCCTAAGCCAAGATTTGGATCATTTTCATTGTCATCAATTTGTTCGCTCAGAGCGATTTGATCTGATGATTGATCATTCTGAAACTCAAACCCACGATTCGACGGTTGTCCGCCAGGGAGGGGATCACCCGTGAGGTCCGGACGACTATCGACATAAGCTTTTTCTGCAGCATCTAAGGCTCGAGCTGATTTACGAAGCTCTTTAGCGCTCATAAATCCAAAGGCTGATTGAGCCATGTTCTGAACACCGCTAAAAATGGATCCCCACATGCCGGCATCGGCTTCGTTTTGATTTCGTTTTTGCTCACCAGCGGCTCGTAAGCTCACGTCTTCAACTTTGCTTTGAATGCCATAGCGTTTCTTTTTGTACTCACGGTTTCGAATCCCTTGAAGACGAGCAATCGTTTTCATACATTGAGTCATCGTAGGACCTGAAAACATTGTTTTACAGTCCCCGATGGACACAGCTTCCTTGTCTCCAGATCGATATTCAACATTGGTTAAAGCACGGTAGCCTTTTTCATTCATTTTGAAGTTTTGAATCACGCTTTTTGCCATCTGAGCCCCTTCAGTAGCTCCATGAGCAGTCACATATCCCGCAGAACCTTCTTTGCTCTCTGCGTGTTGTCCTGTGCCTAGGCGTCCAGCTTCGTTTGATAGCTGAGCTGAGGATGGGTCTCCGGCGCTTGAATAGCCTCCAGAGTTTCGGTGCGCTCTCACGACATTATTGTCTTTCGCAATCGCAGCAGCTTCGGATGATTTTCGAGCACTTTTTTTATGGGCTTGTTTTCGTTTACTCTGCCACATCGCCATGAATAAATCGCCTGCTCCTTGAATGGCCCGTGCAGTGGCAGTGAATTGATGATTTTTCGCTGCAGCATTGTAAGTGGCTGAGCCTGTGTTCTCTTGCACGGCTTGAGCCTGATTGCGAGCTCCTTGGATTTGGACACCAAATCCAACTGCGGCTTCTCCAACTTGCTTGTACACTTTAGCGCCTTGGACGACTCTTTCAGTTGTGTCACAATTGGCTAGGCCGGCGCCAGTTGCTTCGGAGATTTTACACTTTTCAACCTCTGCACTTCGTGCTCGAGCGACACTTTCGACGTTGTAATCTTCATTTTGCATGTCATAGCGTTCCGCATCTCTAAAACCTTGCGTGTAGTCTTGCTGAAAATTTTCCTGAAGTTCATTCTCGTCTAGACCATTAAGGTAGTTAGACTCACCATTTTGAGTGAAGGCACCGAATTTTGATTGTAATGCAACGGATCCTTCGACATCATTTTTTGTGAGATGTGACTTGGAAGATGCATTGCGTGGTCCTGTCTCAGCTCCTTGTAAATCCACAAAATTAAACTTTCCTGTGGGGTCTTTTGCGATGATATTGCCATCTTGATCGGTGAAGTATTCAAAACCATTTCTTATATTTGAATTGCCATCAATGAGGTAAGGGGAGAGTGAGTCTTGATCGATTCCTGATGCAAGTGTAAAGCTAAGGTCTGATTGACGGATCTTTAGATTCTGAAGCTGAGTCTCAATTGGTGTGTCAGTGGTTTCTATTGATGCAGTGTCTTGATCTGCATGAAGGTTTGGAAGGCTTCCGTCATCGTTTACCTTAGGAAATACAGTTTTAACGGACCCATTTAGATCAAAGATTTCTTTTTTGAGAATGTTTCCGTCTTCATCAAAGTGATAAGTCACATCTTTGTTAAATTCACCAATTCGTTCTCGCTGAGTTAAAACAAGTCCTATTCTTGCTCCTCTCGTGTTAGAAACTATTTTTCCATTCAGAGTCTCTAAAAACGTATTGAAGTTTTCCT
>CAYLWK010000347.1:0-3052 GCA_964387255.1 uncultured Oligoflexia bacterium | reverse complement strand
CTATGGCTACCGTAACATGCCGTATTTTAAGCTAAAAATTATGCAAAAATGTGGCTACTTAAATTCGAGGTTTATTTCCTTAGACAATTCAATCACTTGCACAAATTCGAGGTAGGCTCGATCAAGTGAATAAGAACTAATCCTGTGTCAAAAACTTCGATAGAAAAATCAAATCTTTTGTCAAAAATGACCCTCCCTCGTGAGGAAAGAGCCATTGATTTGATTCATTTTTTTTAAATGGCACTTAACTTGAATTAGGTAGTGGGAGTGTTTGAACAGGGGAACTAAACACAAAATTTTTTAAATCGATCGTTAAGGGGGATCTTCGAATGAATTTTAAATTATCATTATCTGCTGGCTTAGTCATGACCGCTCTCACCGCATCTGCGCATGCGCTAGAACAAGGGAAGATGACCGACGTCTCTTTCCGTGGCAGTAGTATTTTTGGAGGGGTGCAAGAAAAACTTTGCACAACCGATGTATTGGCACTTGGCATCAACGGAGAAGAAGTGGCCATTGCCTATCAAGTCAATGTAGCCAAGCTCAATCAAAATCAAGCAAAGATTGCTGGACTTGAAGGCCAGCTAGGGACCAAAGATCCTAAAAAGGCTTCCGAGACTAAGGCACCTGAATGCAAGCTCAACATCATTCATGGTGACATTGCTGATGTCGCACAAACCAGCGACAAACTGAGAGTCACACTCGACCTTGTTCGAGATGGCAATGCAACTGACTACGAAATGAAATTGGAATTTAACTTAGACAACAGCCGTCAAGAACCAGGTGTCGGTATCTTTAGAGATGGGATTGTCCGACATCGTATCGCTGATCCGATTGGAATTGAACCTCGTCATCGAGCTCACCAAGGCGACGTGACTGGAATTGAACGACGAGATCGCTACGAAGGTCAAGACCCAGTAGGACGCCATCACGATGGCTCAGCGAGTGAACCAAAAGATCTTCTTGAAGACGAAAACGGCGACGCGCTCGAAGCAGCAGCTCGAGATCTTCGCTAGAAGCTCATCAAAGATTTATCACCTTCGTGCGAATCTAGGATTTGATTCCACGAAGGCGAAAAAAGACCCAAACCACAACAAAACCCATTGAAACCGCAGGCTACTTTTGACTTGTTCAAAGTAGCCTGCTTTCTATTGACGCAATCCATCCTCATTTGAATTTAGTCAGTCAATCGGTTTGACGACACCCCAAACTCCGTACTATTTTAATTTCAACCATGACCCTCACGAAAGACCCTCAGTCCAAATCTGTTTTTATACGATTTTCTTTCCTTCTTTGCTTTGGGCTTATTTTCTATTTTCTACGAGTCCTTCCAAGTCCCAAGCTAGATCTTGAAGTTTATCTACAAGCTGCTCGAAATGCGCTCGTTGATTCTTCTTTGATTTATAAAAACAACCGCGATGTCTTTTTGTATCCCCCCCAAGCTGCGTGGTTATTTATTCCGTTCACTTGGATAAAAAATACGACCGTGATCAAATCTCTGTGGTACGCCATTAATCTTTTCATGAGTGCAGTCCTCATTCGAAAATCATGGGTTGCATTTGCAGCATTTTTTATTCTCTCTCGCTACGCCACCATTAATTTTTATTATGGTCAGGTCAACCTGCTCGTCTTGATGCTGTCGATAAGCTCTCATCAACTTCACCAAAGAAAAAATAGTCTCTGGGCTGCTGCAATCTTAGCAACAAATACCATCATTAAAATCTTTCCAGGACTCTATGTAGTGAACTGGTTTATTGAAAAAAAATGGAAGCTTATTTTATGCTATTCAAGTTTTCTTTTCCTCATCTTGATGAGCCCTTTTTTAATTCATGGTTTCACTTCTGGAATGGAGCTTTATCGGGACATGTTGGGGGCGTTAGCTCACAAAGACTTTACTCTTTATTCTCATAATCAAAGCATTCAAGCCTTCATCGCTCGATTTTTATCAGGCCAATCTTTTGATCTTTTTTCAGTTGCTCGAGTTAATTGGAGCATCGCTGCTTGGCCCGAAATCTGGATAAAACTATCTGCTTTCAGTATTGGCTTGGGGCTTAGCTTTTTGGCTTGGAGAAAAGCTGCGAGGCGAGGACTTCCGTGGGACGGGTTAAGTGCATTTTTCTTTACGTTTCTTTTTATCTCTCCCTTAGTTTGGAAAACTTATTTTATTTTTCTTTTTCCTGTTTGGCTTCAGATTTTTTATCACTTTGAAAAAGCAATTTTTAAAAAAGGTGAGTTTTATGGATTTGTTTTAGTGACATTTTTTTTAAGCCCAGATGTCGTTGGGTTCCCTCTAGCAACGCGTCTTGATGCTTTATGTATCCACCTTTGGGGCGCAGCCATCACATTAAAGCTCTGGCTTGCGCTCCCACAGGCATCCAATAACTCAGAATCTATTCAGGTTTAAAGCGTTGATTTAAAATTTCACCTAAAACACGGAGTCCATCCGTTGCTGTGAAGATCCCAACGACTTTTCCGTTACTTTGTTGAACCACGGCAGATCCATATTTATGCTCTGCCATTTCCAATACAATCTTATCCAATTCATCATCCGGACTGACGGTATAAGGGTCTTGAGTCATCACATCTTCAACCGTTAAATCTTGAGTCGTTTCAAAGGTCATTGCTAATTTAATGTCTCGGTCAGTTAAAATCCCGACAAGGTTTCCTGCACTTTGTACCGGTAGGTGCCTGAAATTTCCTTCTTTCATCTTCTCATAAGCGATTTTAATCGAGATATCCTTATTAATTGTCTCAGGAATTGCCGTCATGTACTTTTGAACTTTTGGGATGGTTTTCATAATCTTTCCTCCTACAAGCTTTCTCAGGTTTGTTCTAAACTGTCTTTTTGATATGTTTTCCTTGCACTTGAGTCAATTTTTTTAATCGTTTGGGCTACCGTTATGATCAAAGCTTTTGAAATGATCGATCACCATTATCAATCGATCCTTCTAGACAACACTCAACTATCAAGCTTTATTGATGAGACTGCTTACCAGCTTCTTTTTATTCGAGAACTCAAGCTTGAATCAAATGCCATTGAATTTGAAACAAA
>CAYLWK010000346.1:0-5720 GCA_964387255.1 uncultured Oligoflexia bacterium | reverse complement strand
TGAAGCTTTGAGGCATGAAGAAGTTGTCCGGAATGACTGTCAAGCCATTGACGAAGTTCTTTTGGAAGAGAGTTCCATTTTCTCTGACGAGGCGAAGGAGTGCCATACACCGGGTCACCCAAAAGAGAATGGTTTAGTTCTGTTGCATGAACTCGAATCTGATGAGTTCTTCCTGTTTCTATCTGCACTTCAAGAAGACTCGCGACCGGTAGGATTTCACGAGTTTGAGAATAGTAACGCTCTTTTACTCGGAAATGACTGATCGCTTTGCGTCCTCCTTTAGAAAAAGAAATCATACGCTTTCGATCTTTAGGGTTTCGACCGATTTGACTCTCCTTTGTGATCTGGTTCCATTTTGGGGTTCCGTAGGCTAAACCGATATAGGTTTTTTCTATTTTTCGATCTTGCAATTGATTAGATAAATGCTGATGGGTTTCATCATTTTTTGCAATCAATATAAGTCCACTTGTGTCTTTATCAAGTCGATGAACAATTCCAGGACGTTTCACACCTCCAAGACCACTTAAGTCTTTCACTTGAGCTAAAAGGCCATGAACAAGAGTCGGGCCTGAATAGGACTCGCTCGGATGGACGACTAAGCCTCGAGGTTTGTTAACAACAACTAACTCTTTATCCTCATAAACAAACTCCAAATTCATTGAAATCGGAGAGAGTGGTGATGGTTCCGGTTCTTCTACTTTATACAGCAGCTCATCTCCAGGCTGAAGTGAGTCGGTGACTTTGATAGGATTGCCATTCAAAGTCACTAGCCCATTTTTAATATCCCTCTGGATTCGATTCCTTGAGAATTCAGGTATCAAATTTCTTAGGACCTGGTCGGCACGCTTAAATTGAGGCTCTTTTGACTTTTCATTTGCCTGAGACTTTAGCGGGACCATGATAGTTCTTTTTTTTGAAGAGCCTGACATACTAGTTAGGTTTATCGAATTCATTTAAAAGCTTCAACAGGCATTTCACCAGCCTTCGACTTTTAGGGAGAACTTGCAAAGAAGCTACTGAAACAATCCTAGACGAAGAAAAAAGAAATGGAATCGTTAGGGCATCGATCACTCAAGCTTTGTCAGGGCATGATTGTCGAAAGCGAGCAACATAGCTTGCTGAGACTTTTTCAGCAGGGAGCTTTAGTTTTTTTGATATTTGAATTAAAAACCCTCTTAAGTAAACTGCCGCTGGCAGGGGTTCAAAATCTTCCTTTTCAATTGCAATCAGGTAGCGTTTGGATATTTTTGTGTATTCTGCCATTTCCTCTATCGAGATCTTTCTTGCTTCTCTCACTTTTTGAATGAATTCACCAGACCAGTGTTTCTCTTGAGCAATGAGTTCGTCTAACTCAGTTTCTAGATTTTTAGTGTTTCGAAGTGAAGCCAAAGGCTGGGTCGACTGGTGCGATGGAAGACTGGAATGTGAATTTTCACTACGGTGACTCTGAGTTTCCGTTTTCCCTGCATCCTGATCAGCAGCGGATGTGAAGTCTGTAGTGGGAGCTACGAGCAAGTGTGCTGTTCGAAGGCTATCTTCCATGGGAGCGATTCGATCAATGGAGACGACATTTGAGAAAGGATTTTCTTTACTCTCTTTTTTTCCGTTTTGTTCAGTGTCCAGCTTGGCTTTCTTTACCTCATTCTGGATGGGTGGGTCAGAGACTTGTATTTGTTCACTGATGACCTCTTTTGAATTTCTTTCATCCTCGAAGATAGAATCCTCGGAAGCGGCCAATCCATAGTTAGAATCCTCATGGCTATTGACTGTGCTGGCAGCTTCTTCTTCTACGGGCCATTGGTCCGAGTCTTCGCTTCTCTTCAAATCATCTTCCTGGGTACTTGCTTCGAACGAATCAGTCGTCATTCGTTGATCATATTGCCTTCTTTTTTCAGGATCAGATAAAATTTCAAACGCTTGGTCAATTTCTTTTACAACGTGTTCAGATTCATCAGAGCCATAGATTGAATACGAAGCCAAGTTGCCCTTAGAGAAAGCAGATTTTAGTTGATAGTAAGCTTTTCTTATTTCCTCGGAGGAGCAATCAGGTTGAACATCGAGCACGTCATAGAAATTTTGATCGCTACTCAGTTTCACCAGACTGTCCTTTTTGAGAGGAGAGATAATGTGACATTCTCTCTAAATTTGAGGCTAGTTGGGAATTTGGAAACTCTAAAAGCACAGGCCGCTTGCGTCGAATCGCTTGCCAAACTGCACTGTCATAATCGAGATACCCCACGTAATCAACTTGGATTCCGAAGTATTTTTTGCAAACGCTTTTAATTGAAAATCCTAGATCTACGTCTGATTGGGTTCGAGCCTGATTCACAATCAGGTGAACACGGATTCTTTGTATTTCGTCCTTAAGCTTTAATGCAAGATCGGGGTGTTCTTGGTTCACCTTTCGATAAAGGTCTCCGGGAGTTCTAAGACCCTCTTGGTTTTTTGAGTCCATAGCTATTTGAATCCAATTGCGAATCGGGGATAAGTGTTGAGCGGTCATGAGTTTTCGATAGAAAACACTTTTAATAAATCGATAGGCATTTTCAATCGAAGTGGGCTCCGGGAGCATGGTGAGAATTCCTAGGTCCGCAAAATTAAAAAAATCAATCGTGTTGTTGTTCGTGCCCGCACCTAAATCAATGAGAATGTAGTCTGCTTCGAGTTTTTGAATTTCATTTAGGAGGAGTACTTTTTTGTCATAGTCAAGGTTTGCAATGCCTAGGTGGTCTTGCGCTCCTGAAATCATCTCCAAGTTTTGAATGGGCGTGTTTGAAATACACCCCTCTAGAGTTTGTGAGCGTCTTTCAAAAAAATCGCTCATGGTTTGTCTTGGCATTTCAATACCGAAGGTTGTGTGAAGGTTGGCGCCTCCAAGATCTAAATCAATTGCAATGACTCGTTCTCCTCGCTGAGCGAGTGAGATTGCTAGATTGGACATGATCATGCTTTTTCCAACACCCCCTTTGCCACCCCCCATGGCCCAGATTTTTTTTTCCGCAAATGCAGACTTTGGCAAAACATCGTTGAAAGGATTCGGCTCTGAGTGTTCAGCAATCCAGTGTGACGGAGTGTCCTTTAAGGCAGAAGGCTGATTTTCTTGTCTCCAGGTATCAAATTCCATGAAGCTCCCTTGACTTCAATTGGCTTACTATTAGGATTTCCCTTCATGAAGGTCCCGTCAATGGGCAATTCTTGACCGCTTCCGTAGTAAAAAGACTCAACTTAAAATGGAAAGATCAGCAAAGATTGCGGTAGAATGGGCCTTTCATGCTGAGAAAGAAGAAATCAAAAATGGGAATTCGCCTTAAAACGCGTCATGAGCTTCATTTGGCTCGCAAAGCCTGGCATGTCTCCACAGGCATTTTTGGCCTTTGGGCCTATGTGTTTTCGGGAATTTCTAGAACAGGCTCAATTGCGATTTTATCAAGTATTCTGGCCTTTGTGATTGGAATGGAGCTGCTTCGCTTGAATTCAGCTTCGATCAATCGGTGGTCTCAGCGTTGGCTTGGGGTGATCATGCGAAAGCATGAGGCGCAGAATGTGAGTGGCGTCCCCTATTTTGTGGCAGCCGCTTTGATTTCAATCATCTTGTTTCCGAAGCCCATTGCCATCCTTGCAATTTTATACCTCACCATCGGGGACCCTTGCGCTTCAGTGGTGGGAATTTTGTATGGTGATCAATGGATTCGCTTCTCGAATGGTAAGTCTCTTTTGGGTGCGATCGCCTCAGGGGGCGTTTGCTTTGCTTCAACGTTTCCCGTCTTGGCTCAGTATGAGATTTCTTTTTGGGCTATTTTGGTCATGGGACTCATGGGTGGGGTAGCAGCAGCAGCAGCTGAAACGATTCCATCTCAAATCGATGATAATTTCGTCATTCCTTTGGCGTCCGGTTTTGTGCTTTGGGGCGTGGCCATGATGCTAGGGGTTGAATTTATTGCAAGTTGAGTACTCTTAGTCCGAAGCTTCGTTCCTTTGATTCAACGATTTAGTTTAATTTGGAATTTTAAGATTTCTTCATGCTGACGTTTTCGGATCAACTCAGTGGGGCAATCTGCCTCCAGAAAGTTCACAGTTGATCAAAACTTCAACGAAAATAGAGTCCAGATGCCTTTTTACACCTGATTTGATGGTACAATCTTTGCTGTTAAGAAGGAGGAATCCTTGGTTATCTAGTGGAGTTTGTTGAGAAATCAGTGAATTTTATTAAATGATGAATGTTTAACATTAAGGGCATGAATGCTTTTTCAAAAAGAAAATAAACAAACGTTTGAGACTACGGGCATCTCTCTTGTTGGGAGTTGTGTGGGCGTTTGTTTGTTATTTGGGATTTCTTTTGAAGTAAAAGCAGCTTTACCAGAAGTGTCTCCCGAGCATCTGATTCAACCCCGATGGATCGTCGAGGCACGTCAAGAACTACAGGCTGAGCAAAAAAGGCTTGAGCAAAGACTCAAGCAGGCAAAGACCAAATCAAATCAACCCAGTCAGCAAGCTCAGCAAATACCCAGTCGTTCACTTGCTTCTCAAGGGAGTCATTCTAGTAAAAAGACTTTGAAGCCCAAACGAGAGCTAGGGTCTTTCAATGCGACTTCCAAAAACGACAGAGTTGTGGCGCCAAAAGAAAATGCCTCGTATTTTAACGATCTGAACTACGGGCTTCCAAAAAAGAATGAAACTGGCAATCCATTGATGGATGAAGATGAGGCTAAAGTCTTACGTCAAAACATGAGCGATATGAATCGTGATTACGAGCTAAAAGAGCGCTATGGGCTAGCAACACAACAAGATCGAATCGGGTTCATTGATCGAATGCGAGGGTTTGGTCGTTGGGTTATGCAAAAAATGTTTAGAAATCAGCTTGAAAAATCAACTGAAAAAGCTCAAACAAACTCTGTTGCAATTAAACAGATTCAAAAGGCTCAAGAAACTATGACGGAAGTGATGCAACCTAACTTGAATGTGGCAACCTCAGAAGAAAGCGATTTTCATTTCAAGTTGGGCACTGCTGCAAACATCCCCAGACAGGAAGGCCGAGTCTGGTTTCAATCTGATTTAGTGAATGGGTCTTTAGATGTGCAATTTGGTCCTGGTTTTGGATTTGATCCAGTGTCGATGAATCAGTTTGACCCACAAAACCCTAATGAGGCTTATCGCTTAACATTGAGTCGAGAGCTTCCCATCTGGAGTTTGCATACGGGGGTTTCTTATGGAGGCACCACGGGGCTGCTTACCACCTCACTTTCCAAAAGTCTTTTCAATGGATTAAATCTTCAGCTTTTGAATCGACAAAACGTAAATGCAACTCAGCAAGCCACATTGCCCCCTCAAGGAGAGCAGCTTTTTTTATTAAACTATGGTTTGAATTTCTAGCTTTTGGCAGGAAGTAAGTTTTAGTTTCTTAAAATCAGAAGTTCTTTTTGCAGAGTTTTTCCATTATCAAAAACAAATTTTAAAGAAACTTGGTTTTCGCCCACTTGTACTGGGATATAGTCGGTGAGAAAGCGTTGATTAGCTGAATCTGTGAAAACCGTGGCTTTAGCCTGATTCGTTTGATTTACCACCTCAGTTCGCAATAGGATTTTTTTCTGAGTTTCTTCTCGCTCCGACAAAGAAATGCCACAGAGCGGCCCTGAAAGGCGAACTTTGCTCGATTGTGTGGTTTGATTTTGAGCGCTTTGACAATCAAACTCAATGCTTGCAAACGTTGGTGTTCGACTGGC
>CAYLWK010000345.1:0-14685 GCA_964387255.1 uncultured Oligoflexia bacterium | reverse complement strand
CTTGATGTATCGCTACGAACACGGTCTGGCTCGATCAGAACAGTATCGAGTCAATGATACGCCTCATGAATTCAGTCAAACCGAAAGAGGCGTGGGTGTGACGATTGGGGTGGCAGAGCTTTTCATAGCGAGAAAACTCAACTCAACTCCAGGCACTTATTTGAAAAATGTCCTTCGTCCCTACCTTGAGGCCCGAAAGCAATTTCGAATTCGAAACACACCCGAAGGCACACGAGCTTCTGCACGCAACCTTCAAACTACCGTTCGCTCTCGCTTAGAAACCATCTTAGGGCATATAGAAGAGTCACCAAGATTAGCATCACTCAATGCGAGTAGCTCCATCACACGAAAAATGCTTGAAGAACTTGAGATAGGAGCGAGCTTTCGTCAAGCGGTTGAGAAGACTCGCCAAGCTCTGCAATCTGGATCGCCAGTTTCAAAGGCTGAACAAGCACTCCTTAGTCGAAACGGACCGTTAGCACTTGTAAGATACCATTACCAACAGATCCTCTCTGAAGGCTTGACCATGGCTCAAATGAAATCCATTCCAGATTCGTGGAATCGAATCATCAAAGATCCGAACTTTGCTTCCATCGTCGAAAGATTTCCAAAAAACCTTCAATCAGCACAAGCTCGCACTCAGGCCTTAGAAGCCTTAGAGGAGCTTGAGAAATCAGCAAAACGCACCTCGGCCACGGTCGGTGAAGTCTCTGAAATGCTTCGTCGGGACCTAAAACGTGCTGGAAAACTGCTCTCTGGTTTACGAGGCCAGTTGACTCAGTCGCTACGAAGACTCACTGAAGAAGCCGAGGTTTTAGGCCAACAAAAAGGAACCACGCATCCAGACTACCTTAAAAATACCAAACGCATTCAAGATACGCGTGCGCTTTTAAATCGCCTTGAAGAAAACCACCTAGCTGCGACCAAAGAGCTTGATCGCCTAAAAAAGCAGTGGAAGAAAGGAAGCCCACGATGGATGCGAAACCAAGCTCCTTTCAAACTCCTTAGACTTGTCTTTTCCGCATGGATCACGTTTGATGGCATCAAAAATATCATTGGCCACGGTTCTGTTTTATATTTTGAAGATGACTTAAAGCTTGAAGATGAAGGTCGAGACTACGAATTGTCTCAAAACGTCTTTTCTCGCTTTCTGAGAAGTGAGGCTCGATTTTTTAGAGATTATCGAAGAAATCAACAAGGCGTCTTTTGGAAATACTTTAATCCCAGTGATGCTGTTTTCTTAGCATTTGCCTGGTACTACTCAGCTGAAAAAACAGAAGCTTTACTAGAGCTTGAAAGCCAGCTTGGAATTGCAGAAGCCGATTTGGCAGAAGCACGATCCGAGCGAACGTTTGATCAAGAAGCCTTCCAAGCTGAAATTGAGCATCTTAGAACACTCGCCACTGAAGCACTGGAAACAATTGGAATGACGTTTTCTGAGGCAGAAGCGATTCAAGCTGCTTTCGAATCAGTCAAAAACCTCTCAGGTTCGATCGATGACAAAGAAAAAATTGAAATCGCTGACTTAAAAGCACTTGAAACCGCTGTTGGATCACTGCTATCAGAAATCATGCCTGTTCTAAGTGGTCCTGAAAGTGAAAAGATCCAAGATAATATCAAACGATTACAAGCGTTACTCGTTCCGATTCAAGTCGATCAAGCACTGCCTGAATTTGATCCATTGACTTTTTCAGAAATTGAACAAACGAAACTCGAGATGATCCAAAAAGAGAGAGATCGATAAATGAAGCAACTCAAATCTTTCATGATTCAATGCTCTATCGCGATGATACTGTTAGGGATGATTTTCCCGCCATCTGTGTTCAGCCGCCCGATGACCTCCGTTTCCTCCCAACAAGCATCCTCAGAAGAAAGCCTTTGGAGCAAGCTAACCGATGGTGGAAGCTGGTTTTGGGGCTCTGATGATCAAGATGAAGAAGACGAGGATTCTGAAGAGGCTACGTTCCCAGATCAAGGATGGCTCACCCCTCAAACAAATCTAAATCAGCCTTCTGCAGCACTGGAGAACACAGTCGTCACAGGTCAAGTAGATGGAAATCTAAAAGAGATTTCATTGGGAGCAAATGCCATGCTGCCTTTAGTAGCAGCGGGAAAACTCATGACCGAGCTTCTTTTGGTTTATCGCCGCGCGCATGTTGGGTATGGTGAGAACTTCTTTGGACAAAAGGCTATTGAGTTTAACGAGGAAAAAACAAATCATCTCATCAAAACACTCCAAAAGGCCTACCCACCTGAGCAGTTTCCGGACTTCCAACGGTTTTTAGAAGTTCAAAAAGATGAGACCACAGAAACGCTCAATGCAAATCTTGCAGAAATTAACAACCCCGTGGGTCGAGGTGCCATCATTGGATACCTTTTAGATTCAGTCATGCTTTGGGCTCATGACCGTGTGAGAGTCGCAAACGCTGAGGGTATTTTAGATAATGAGGGCATTCTAGCTGAACTAAAAATGAAGCGAGACAGTTGGTTCACCAAAGGCACCAACCGCATTCTTTCGAGTCCCTTTGATTTAAATCATCTTCCATCGATCATCAATCGATCGCTTTTTAACGCTATTTTAGAACAAGTCATGAGCTATCGAGAAGCGAAACGAAAATCGCTCTCGCATCCGTTTTTATACGAAGGTCTCGTTGCACTTGCGTTTTACCAATACTTTCATATTAACGAAGTGGCTCCTGAAGTCGAAGGACGTGCTGGGTTTTCTACCCTTCTCTCACTTCGAGGAAGTCCGAA
Organism: uncultured Oligoflexia bacterium; assembly: GCA_964387255.1. GTDB lineage: Bacteria > Bdellovibrionota > UBA1018 > UBA1018 > CAUJDS01 > CAYLWK01. The sequence continues at coordinate 11,931 of CAYLWK010000345.1, read as the reverse complement.
CCCTCAGCAATCTGAGACACTCAACCAAGTCATCGCAGAAACTGATATTCAAACCCTTAGAGCAGGCGTGTTTAGAGCCAATGAACATCAACGGTATGCACCTCAATTTAATGCCTTACTCACAGTCGCAAACACGTTCCATTATCGCGCCTGGGAAACTCGGATGCGTCAGTTTAATATTGCCTTGATCTTCCTAGCACGCCGAAGAAACGCAGATATCTGGACCAAAACAGGCCATGCGCTTGAAGACATGTGGTTGACTCAGAGCTCAAGTCTAGAGTTTCATGAAGTCTCTACTGAGGATGCTCAAGAACCTGAAACTGGAGAAGAACTCTTAGAGCAATTAGCAACGTTAATTCCTTTATTTCATCAGTCTCCTCGACTTCAAAACTTGCTTGCTCGAGGTTATGGTTTTAATCAAGAGCAGCTCTCAGAAGCCTTTGCAAAGCTCAATGCTTATTATCAACATAAGGCTGAACGCACTGAAAGAAACATTAAAACCTTAGAATGGTCCCTTGCCGCAGCCGGACTTGTTGAAGTTGGACTTGTGTTCACACCGTTAAGAGGTCCTACGATGGCATTGGGGTTCTTGATTTGGAATACCGTGGTCATGGGTCAAATGGCAGTTTCTGGCTATTTTGAATCACTTGGTAGTGTTCCCTACTTACTTCACTCTTTATATCAACACCCTGCTACAGGACCCCTCGCAGAAGTGACTCCAGATCAACTCGATGAACGCGATCAACTGATTCACCGTTCTTATCGATCCCTCTATCTCACCTCTGGGTTGATCAGCGCACAATTGGCAGCGTATGTTTACTTTGACTCTGTCCATAAAGGGTTTGACCTGTTTCGCTATATGCCCGTCGTTGGACAACCTCTCAAACGGGGCTTAAAAAATTTCCCTCTCGTGAGAAACCTCACTCGCCAGGGTCAAGCAACGGCTCAGCAACTCAGACGATTTTATCGTCGCCCTCACACCATTCAATCAGAAGACCTGATTGCCGTGATGGACAATCCTAGAACTCAAAGGGCATTGCGCCATTATCGACAGTTTCGACATTATGACAGCGTCCCTCCGCTTCATCCTGGGCTTGCAGATGAAGCTTTAAAGGAGCTAGGAAAACCATTTTATAACCCGAGTCTAGCTCAAAAAAGATTTAATCGTATTTTCAAGCTCCTCGAAGACATGGAAATGCAGATCATGAAAGCTAGAAGCGGTGGCACGCTCACTCCTGAAGCAGAACGGTCGATTCACGCTTGGTTTAAAGACGCATTCAAAGAGGAGTTTCCAAGGACCTACAAAGCGCTTCGAAAAAAATACAACCAAGAAAACGCTTGGATCACACGCCCTGTGACCGTTAAGCCGTTTGATCCCTTCAAACGACCGATTCTTGTGAATACCATTCCTAACCTTTTTAAAGCGTTAGGACGTATCTTAAACTTAAAACACCATGTGGTTTGGACGTATGCCTCAATTAAAAAACTACTTCGCAAACTCACAGGAGCAACAGAAGCTGATCATTTTGTTGATTTTGTAGATCAGCAAATCACGCTTGGAGCATCACCCAATCCTGCCGAACGACTTCAAGGATTTACTTTAGAAGACTTTTTCGAACTCGATGGCCGTTACTTAAGACAAGATCAAATCGTCGTCCGTAAAAAATACCGACGAGACATTCCTAAAGCAGGAATCAGAGCCGGTGAAAAAAAAGTTGAAGTTAAGAAATTCAAAGTAGCTAAAACAGACCTAAAAAAGGTTGCTAAAACGCGCTCGAAATTAATTCGTGACTTTTTAAAGCGTCATCCCGAGTTTAAACGATTTTATGAGTTCTTAGAAAAACGAAAACTCACTGGGTACCTCCGTGTGAGCGCTCAAGCTAAAGAAGGAAAGCTGGTAGCAGAGTTTGCTGATGACACTGAAGAGCGTCTGGCTGAATTGCAGGAAATCGAATGGGGGCAAATCGATATTAAAAATGCGAAACTCACTTGGGGGGAATTAGAGCCCGGAGAGTTTAACCACTGGGTCAGACGTTTAGACGAAATTGGCGCAATCGATCAAGACCTCTCAGCAGGCCTCGTGGAAGGGCTCTTAGGAAAAGAAATCAAGCTTCCAAACACCCTCACTGTGGCATTACTCGAGTATCGCCATTCACTGATTTCTCTTAGAGACATGGCGAAGTTAGTGGAACGTGATCTAGGAATGAAACGCCTCATTCATCGACGCTATGATGAACTCACGCAAGAAGCACAGCGGCTTCAATATTCAGCTGGGTCATTGACCAATCAAAACGCTTCAAGCGAAACGCAGTTTATGTATTGGTTTCGAATTCGCTATCCCCACACCTATGCTCACTTAGAGCGTCAATATAGCCATGGCGTAGGGATGTTAAGCTCACGACCGAATGAGTCTTTTTCAAATTATGCCATTCGTAAAATTAACGAAGGAAAAAGGGCATTCAATACAGGAAAACCTGCAAGATCAGAAGGAGCTCTCACCAGAGAACTTTTTGCCGAAACTGAAGGTCGTGGTGTTTCTCATACTGCGTTTATTGAAAATCCGAGCGACATTCCAAACTTTTCAATCGATGGACACATGCGTGATTGGATGGCCAAACGGCTTGATTTTTTAAAAAATCAGCGCCTTTTGATTTTATATGGTGGAAATCTTACTCCAACACGAAACTGGTTTCGAGCCATGTACCAAGACGTCAGAACACTCATTGGCAGTACTCAGTTAGGAAAACTTGCGGGCGGGCTAAAGGATCGAATTTTGGAACAACTTGAGCTAACTGTTACTCCGAAGTCAGCGGTCTTTCCGATGGCACGGTACCGTCAGATGGCAGATGCATCGCTTTTTGACTTATTTCGTTTTGGTCGAACGCGTCGACAAGCGCGACGATTTCTAGCTCAACTTCGAGGTCCAGAGTTCCTAGAACAGCTTGATGATGCAGCGAGAGTTTCAGATGACATCACCTATGCAGGAAGAGGCGTGAATCATCAAGCCAGTGACCCTGTCCAAGAGGCTTTTTCAGGGCTTGTTGGAGAAGGAAGCATTGGGGTCGCGATGAGGTCACCGAAGACCCTAAAGCTTTTAGGTGAAATTGATGATGAGATCGTGCTTTTAAAACAAATCCAGCACCAAGACATGTCTCCAATGAAGCTTAAATTTGTTCGTGCTGGGCGTGAGATTGGAGATCGCCTTCCAGCTCCGTCACGAAATGGATCACAAAATCTCTCTCAATGGATTTATCAGCTTCAAGCTCGAGGAGGCATCACACTTTCAACTGTTTCAAAACATGCCGTGATTCAAATTCCGATCCGAACGCTTGAGAGAATCTTAAGAGGCGTTTGGAACACCTCAGTCAACGGGTTAGGGAGTGCTTTTTATCGAACGCTTTACGGGAAAGACACTTATTGGAAAGTGGCTCGTTGGGGGATTGCAGCTGAGTTTCTCACAGGTGCTCACCAAGACTTTGTTGAGAATGACAAAGACTCAAGTGAGTTTTGGTTCAATCGCTTAAGAAACTCCGGAAGCATTTTATTTTTAACGCCCCTGGCAGCAGGTCACACGACCTGGGCGCGTGGTGCTGCTCAGTTCGGGATTGCTCAGCTTTTCTGGAGTGGCGGGGTGAATGTTGCTCAACAAATGTATGAAGTCGGTGGCTGGGAGTCCGAGAAACTGCAAGACTTAGAAAGTCTTCTTGCGACGAATAATTACGCCATGTCGTCCATGGCCTATGGAAATATTTTCCAATACCCCCTCGACTCACTCACGGTGCCACTTCAGCAATCCGTTTCTGGCATCCCCATGGGACAACTCTTAGTGGCAGGGTTTAATCGCTATGCCTCGAATGCTGCGCTCGATGCTCTCCAAAGACGTGATGGAGTGATCGATGAAGTAACACATCGTGTTCGAACAGCGTACCACACCAAACCGCTCACAGTGGAAGCCTACCAAAAGCTGCAAGGGAGTTTGAAATCTGCTAAAGCACAGGGCATTTCTCATATCACAATGGTTGCCAATGGCATTCCGGTGGATCGAGATTACACTGGAACTTTCTTAGAAGATGCGAAATTTGCGGAACTTGAAATCATCGCTCCTGAGACCAAGCTTGGCATGGAAGAGTTCCTTGAATATGTGGGAATCACTGCTGAGCAGCTTGAAGGGAAAACTGAAGCGATCACTCAAGCTGGCCGAACTCGCTTCCGAACCAGCACAGAGGATCTAAAGCGTGGATCATTCCGCCTTTGGAACGAGCCAGGCGTGACAGATCAAGAAATGGCGTTTCATCCTGAACATTCAAAAAAGGGACTTGAAGCATTAGATCATTTTCCAAAACCCGAACACCTTTTTGAGAAACTCATCCAGGAAGAACCTACGAAGTACCTAGTGCCTATTGAAAAAGATGCTTTGTATCCCATCGAAGAGCGTATCTCTCGTTTTACTCGAGAACGCATTGAGGACTATCGTCTTGAAGAAGATCAGTACGATTATTTAGGAAACGAAGTCCCCCACGGAGTGATCTTCACTCGGTCGTATCAACCGCTTCCTTCGTCAGCGTATTCAGAAGAAGAATTTATGAATCTTCGCCTCATCGATGAAGAGTACCAATCGTTTTTAATTGAATTTTGGGATCAACATCGAGAATTTTTCTATAACCACGCTAAAATCATTTACAAGCAATACGAGGAGCATCCTTTCGACGAAAACCAGTTATTGCTGAAAAATGTGGTTGTTTTTGGAAATCATGGAAATGTGCTATTTGTGATTGGATCCGATGGATTTTTAATGGATGGCGAAGACGGGTTTTATGTTCAAACTCAAGAGGAAAAAGTGGATCGATCCTCATTTGTGATTGAGGATTACTTTGATCGAGAAAAACCTAATGAAGCCACCATCCCTCTTCCGTTGACTCAAATTCCTGAGCTCTGGATTGATCCAAAACAAGCAGCTAAAGATCAGATCGATCCCAATCAAGAACAAACTCAAGCTCAAGCAATTGAAGCCATCTTAGAAGAAAAAGAGCGAAAGAAAAACGAAGACGGTTACGTCATGGCGACTCTTAAAGGGGCGTGGTATTGGCTTGGAGTACAAGCGCATTGGCTAGACGATCAAACCGTTGACTGGATGGAAGCTCCTGATCGACATAAGTGGACACCTAGAGAAACATCGTGGGATCCTGCGACTAGCCTCAGAGCCTATCTCAATACGATTTTGTGGCAGATTTCTGAAAATCCAAAGGATCCACTTTATGAAAAAGTGAAAAAAGTCAGAGCTCACTGGAAGGTCTGGCCTTATGATCTCCCATCAAGAAATGTTGAAAAACTGTCTATTCATCATTTTTTGACACTCAGGTGGTACATGGATCATTTTGATCTTTTGGATGAAAACGGAGAAGTCTTGAAAACCTATGACTGGACGGTGGAGCGGGGAATTGAGATCGATGCTGAACGATGGGTTGAGTCGAAGCTAAGAGAAAGAGCGGAAGCTAAAAGAGCTTTTGACACCGTAAAGTCTGTTTTTGAAATGATTCGATCCGGTTGGGAATCTATCACTGAAAGTCCTTCAACCGAATCCACTGAAGAAGGTCTAGATTCGTCAAAAGATGAGACTAACGCCGAACCTGAGGAAACTCAGCCAGAAGCAGAGAGCAACCGAGAAAAGAGATAAGTGCTGAGGCTACTGGGAGGTCGACAGCTCTCAATACGATGAAGAAGAGACAGGCATCATTTAAGCTTGGTAGACCTTACTTTGATTCACTTTGCTTGACTTTTTTCGAGGCATCGGACAAAACCTAGATGGATTGGAACGAGGTGTCTCACCTTTTGATGTCATCAAAATCGATTGAACTAGTTTTAAACTAAAAAATGCTATTTTTAATCGTACACGATCGTCTGGTGGCAAGCACCTCACAAGAGAGTCGATTGATAAAAATGGATTAGGATTGAGGCGTCAGCACCACTTAGGCAGGCAGCCTTTCTTCCACTCACGATTGATTGTAAAACTATGATCAGGCCGAAGAAACAACAAGCTCAACCTTTTATAAATCAGAGCTTTGCTTTGAGGGTTTTAGGTGCGTTCGTTGTTTCATGTCTATTCATAAATCAGGGACGTTCGAATCAAACCACCTCATCATCGTGGACGGCAGTGCATGCCACCGGGAAATGCCCTGTTATTTTAGCGCTGGCACAGAAAGAAGAAGAGAGTATCGGAACCTCTGACCAAGATCAGAGAATTTTAGATACTATTTATGAAGAAGCCTTTGAAAAAAAAAGACTCATGGTGATTTATGGAAGATATCTCGTAGCAGCCTTGAAAAATCGATACACTTACGATGACATTTTGAATGCAGCATGGATTCGTTTTGCAGAGAAGCTCCAAGAAGGAGCCTTATCTGGGTTTGATCACGAGAGTGCTCTTAGGTACTTCGCGGGAATTTTTCGCAACATTATTTTCGATTACAATCGAAGATTTCAAAGGTTTCCTTTGAATGAGGTTCCAAATGGAGACGATGGCATTTTCACAATTGATCGGCGACCTGGAATACCTCCAGATGAGACTCCGTTTAGTCTGTTGGTGCGAAACGAGCTTGGATCAGTAATTGATTCTCTGCTTCAGAGAGTTCGCGAAAATTATGCTCAAGTAGTACGACTGAAGCTCATCGATGGACTTTCGCATGAAGAAATTTCAGATCGACTGGGACTTTCGAGACAGCAGATCTATCTTCTTTTTTATCGGGGTAAAAAGGAACTTCAGTCACTGATAGCTGAACACCATCCAGAATTTTTAACCAGAAAAATGGAAGATCAACTCAAATTAGAGCAAGAATTGACTAATGACTAAAATGCGATCGCTTAGGATGAACCATAAGGAACGTCAATGAATCAAATCCATGAAACTCACCAAAATTCACAAAAGGTGATGGACTTAAAGGCTACAAAGCTTTTAAGACTGCTTACCGCTTCTATTGCATTGGGTGTGCTTTTTAGCTGGACGGATGCTTCTTTGGCTCACTCGTTTCCTCAAATCAGCCCTATTGGTGCTGACTCGGCCAGTGGATCGTGTCAATCTACCCTAGATTCCTCTGATTCTGAGTCTTGGGGTGGATTAAGCCGAGATCAACAAATGATTATTTTAGAACTTCAGGAAAAAGTTTTTGAGAGACAGGTTTTAAAGAGAAGAATTTATGACCGACGATTGCTATCTAATTTAAAACCCATTTTGTCGTATGAAGACCTTGCTCAAGAAGCTTTTTTCAGAATGGTACGTGCGCTTAAAAGAGGACAGTTTGATCCTGCTCAGTCACAACCTCTCACCTATTTTTCTACGATCATGAGTAACTTGATCAAAACGTACAACCAAAGAGCTTATCGGGGCACGGCCCGAGAAATTGGCTCTGGAGCGTTCACTGATTCTCTTGATTCTGATCGAGATTTTTTTTCTGAGATCCCTGATCCTCGTGGCAGTAGTCATCCAGAAATTGAACTACAAAGAGCTGAAATTCGGCAGCTTGTGAAAGATATTTTGATCACTCCCCAACCAGACGTGCTCATCGAGGTGGGTTCGATGTGGATAGTCCCCCTTCGTCTTCGTGAAATCGATAAGTTAAGCTATCAGGAGATTGCAGCAAGACTGGACATCAATCTTGAAACAGTAAAATCCAGAATCTACCGTGCGAAAGATAAGCTAAGAAGGTACCTTCGACGGCATTACCCAAACTTAGTGATCAATTTTTTAGCCAACTAATCGATTTTTACCCATGAGAACTCATGGGGGTCTTGGTCTGAATATGGTATGACCTAAAGACCTTCAGGAGAGCTTAAGAATGACTAAAACGCGTGTTGAAAAAGACTCGATTGGCCCGATTGAGGTTCCTTCAGATCGCTATTGGGGCGCCCAGACTCAACGATCTCGAAAGTATTTCGATATTGGAGATCAGATTTTTAACCGAGGAATGATTCGTGCCTTTGGCATTGTGAAATACTGTGCTGCCGAAGTCAACCAAGAGCAAAAAAGCTTAGATCCGACAATTGGCAAGTGGGTCCTTGAAGCCGCCAAAGAAGTCATCGATGGCAAGTTGGATGCTCATTTTCCTGTCTCTATTTTTCAAACGGGCTCAGGAACCCAGTTCAACATGAATGTCAATGAAGTGATTGCTAACCGTGCGATTGAACTCGCCGGCGGCGAGCTTGGAAGCAAGTCTCCGGTGCATCCCAATGATCATGTGAATCTTTCTCAATCCTCAAATGACTCCTTTCCCACTGCCATGCATATTGCAGCAGCTGAAAGTCTAGAAAAAGAGGTTCTCCCAGCGCTTGAACATTTAAAATCTGTGCTTGAGAAAAAACAGTCAGAATTTAAAGACATTGTCAAAATTGGAAGAACGCATTTACAAGATGCTGTGCCACTGACGTTAGGTCAAGAGATCTCAGGCTGGAAAGCGCAAGTTCAAAATGGCATTGAACGAGTCCGCTCGTGTCTCCCAAAGCTCTATGAACTTGCCATCGGAGGAACGGCTGTGGGCACTGGCCTGAATTCCATGGAAGGTTATGACGAAAAGATTTGTCAGAAGATTTCAAAGCTCACTGGAATCTCGTTTTTTCCTAATTCAAATAAGTTTGAAGGACTCGCAGCTCATGATGCGATTGCGTTTGCCTCAGGGGCACTCCGTACGGTTGCGGGAAGTTTGATGAAAATTGCCAATGATGTGCGATGGCTAGGCTCAGGTCCTCGCTGTGGCATTGGAGAATTAAGTCTTCCAGCAAATGAACCTGGAAGTTCGATTATGCCTGGAAAAGTAAACCCCACCCAGTCTGAAGCGCTCACGATGGTTGCGTGTCAAGTCTATGGGAATGATGCAGCGATTGCATTCGCTGCTAGTCAAGGAAACTTTGAACTGAATGTATTTAAGCCCGTGATGATTCATAATTTATTACAATCATGCCGCTTGATTCAAGATTCCGCTCGAAGTTTTGCTGATCATTGCCTTTTGGGGCTTGAAGTGAACCAAGAGAAAATTGACCAGCTTTTAAATGCCAGTTTGACATTAGTCACGGCACTGAACCCGATGATTGGGTATGATCGAGCTGCAGAAATTGCAAAAAAAGCATTCAAAGAAGGCACGACCCTGAAAGAAGCTGCCATGAGTTTAGGAACGATCAGTGAAAAAGACTTTGACCGTGCAATGGACCCAAAGAAAATGACCTCTCCAACAAAAGCCGTTTAAAATAATTGATAAATTGAGGCATGGAATTCTAAAGGTCCCTACTGAGATGAGGAATAACGATGAAAATTAAAAAAGCAAATTGCCCAATGAGCCGAAATCGAATCAAGTTTTATAGTTTGAGTTTGGCGATCTTAGTTTTTTTAGCCGTAAAAAACGTTGGAGCGGATGAGTCTTCTCCTACCAAAGCATCAATGATCAGATCGCCCTACGTGAAACTCGAGAAATTTTCTGCAGATAAGTCTCAAGCATTCACCAAAGAAAGTACCACCGTGGTGGTGACGGCTGACCTTGCTTTGGATCTAGAAAACAAACCTATCCCTGGTCAGAAGGCACCTCCGTTAGTCTTGCTTGAAGTTGACCAAAATAGAAATCGCACGCGGTACTTAGGGGTTCTCTCAGACGATGGTGTGATGGGCGATAAAAAAGCCGGTGACGGACGCTATTCACGTAAAATCCAAATGTATAGTAAAAAAGGAGAGCTGAAGTACCTCGCTGTGGCTGAAGAGGTGAATGGCAAAATCCCGGACCAAGTTGCTTTGGATCAACCTTTGTTAGAATTTGAAATCATCTATCGACCGAGTTTTGTGGAGTTAATTGAGCGCGTCTGGAGTCAGATTTGGTCAGACGATGAAACCTCAGCTGAAAATGGACAGCCCGCATGATTTTTAGGCAACTTTTTGAATCTGAAAGCTCCACCTACACTTATATTCTGGGAGACCCAAAAACCAAAGAAGGGATCGTGATTGATCCTGTAGTTGAGACCGCCAAGCGAGATTTAGATCAGATCAAGGATCTTGGACTCACTCTAAGATGGATTTTAGACACGCATGTGCACGCGGATCACATCACTGGAGCGAGTCAGCTTAAAAAGCTTCTGCAGGATGACGGAAACCATCCTAACGTCCAAACGGCCATCAGTGCTGCTGCAGGAGTAACGTGTGTTGACCGAGCGCTTGAAGACGATGAGGAGATTCGGTTTGGTGGGCTAACACTTTTATCGATCGCGACACCCGGGCACACCGATTCCTGCATGTCGTTTTACCTGCCCTTAGGCAAGGGACTCGTGTTCACTGGAGACACGCTCCTCATTCGTGGGTGCGGGAGGACTGATTTCCAGCAAGGAGATGCTGAGAAACTCTACCAAAGCGTGAAATCCAAGCTCTTTAAACTTCCAAACTCAACACTCGTCTTTCCTGCCCATAATTATCAAGGCATTTCAAACTCATCGATTGAAGAAGAACGAGCATTCAATCCCCGACTGAATGACACGGTTTCACTCGAGAAGTTCCAGTCAATCATGGAAAATTTAAACCTGGATCAACCTAAAAAAATCGATCAAGCCTTGCCAGCAAACTTAAAGTGCGGCCGAATCAACTAAATCAATCACCTTCCTTAAGTTCTTTCCGCATGTTTCAAATATTTGTTAGTAACTTTTTAATCGATTACACCCTTGTGATGTGTTATCGCAACTCCAACTAATCGATTTTAATTTTGCAGGGAGAATGACTCGATGATGAACTTCTTTTTAAGACAAAGCTGGATCCGATATTTTCTGGTATTGACAATCAGTCTGCAGATTAGCTTTTTACCCTTAACAGAGTCGATGGCGCAAGAAGCGCCAAGATCTCGAAGCGTAGAATGGAGTGACTCCACTTCGACACCAGGTGAAGGAGGATCACAACAACCTGCCTCAGATGGAATCATTACTTTAGCGACTGTCAGTGATGTTGTAAGGTTAGCAGAAGTCGCTGAATCAGATGCTGCTTCGGCTGAAGAAGCGTGGGAAACTCAAGGAAAAAAAGGTGCTAAACCTGAAAGAGTGATCGACATTGCTTATCTAGAGGGTACTGAAGCCCGCCTTGCTAAGCTCTACGACCTACTGATCATTGAACTTAAAAATAGAGGCTTTCAGATACGTCACGGTTACCGAGTAGATGAGTCTAAACTAGAAGCTCTTTTAGATGCATGGGATGAGACTGAAGCTCATCTCTATGAAAAATATCGTGTTGAATTGAATGAGAAACGCTATCAATTGCGAGGCCTTTCTCAGAAATTGAGAGATACGGTATCAAAACTTCTTGGCATTCCGGGACTCACAGTATTCAAAAGATCTCTTTTTAAAGTCAATCCAAGAGGAGAGGTGACTCGAGGCAGTTTTGGGTTGCCACAGCTTGCATTGATCGATTCGTTGAGTTTTAAAAACCGTGCGTTGGGGATCGCAGCAGTGCCTACTTTGCTCTCTGCAGGATTTTGGTTCCCATACACTTTCTCTGTCGGTGGAGCTCCAGCAGAAATGGGACTAGGAGAGCAGCTTGTGTACGGAGCTGAAAAGTACTCCGAGCTATTCACCAATTTTAATGAATCATTTTTAAACAACCCTTCCTTACGAGATGGTACATTATTATTGGGAGCTTGGATTTTTGGAGTTTTATTGGTGATCCCTGAGCTAAATAACTTTAAAAGCGCAGCCAAGAAAATTGTATTGAAACGTTTAGATCCTAGCCACCGAAATCTTTCGCAGAGGCTCGATACGAAAGTAGGTGTCGATGACCGTGTTGGCTATTTTTTCATCACATCATTTGTTCAAGAAATTATCATAGGATTACTCATGGGCCTTGCCATCGTAAGAGATAAGTTTAGTTGGCCAGGAAATTATATCGATGGAGTATCAAATGGTTTCGCCGCGAATGCTGCACTTTTT
>CAYLWK010000344.1:0-3717 GCA_964387255.1 uncultured Oligoflexia bacterium | reverse complement strand
TTCTACTTCAACCATATCGAGTTTTCGCTTGAGTTTCTCTATTAATGCCAAATCAGTGTCATCAAATCGAAATTCAATTTTTCCCGCCAAGACATCTTTGAAGTCTTTCAAAGTGAATGTCATTGATTCATAAATAGTTCGTAGTGCTTCTTTGTTATGGAATAAAATCACATATCCATGAACACTAAAATCACTCCCCTCCCTCGCTTCAGGATCCACTCTAAATCGAGTGTCTAACCCTCTGCCATAGCCCCCCCTTCCTAGCACGGTGTAAAATCCCTCACCGAGCGCCGCAGATTCTCCAATAACATCCTTTCGCGACATTAAAACATTCGGTCTCCCATCATGAGCTCGATTGATCGATTCATAGAATAAAAAATCTCCAGTGCCATGAGCCACCACCTCAATCCCAAGCTCTTTTGCTGTTTTACCTGATCCTTGACCCACCGGAAACGACGGCAATGCCTTTCGATCCAACCACCATCCAGCGCTTCCAATAGTTTGGTGATCTTTAAAGTACTCTATCAGCTTGCTTCGGAGCCCTAGTGCCTCTAGCATCTCCATGCCATACTCAATATTCACAGCATGCCACACTAGTTTTTTCGCATTCTCTTCAAGCTTTTGACGAAGCACTGGATTTTGAAGCTCTGATCCATTGGGATCAAACGATGAGATGATCTTTTCAATCGCCTGGTAACTTTCAGGTTCTATGGTGAGTTCATATTGAAACGTCTTCACTAAAAGCCGAATCACTGAAAGAATTGGGGGATTCTGCCCTCGACTCGCTCGTGACGTTTCAAAATGTCGATCCGATACTAAATACCGAATCTGAGCTTCTGAAGAATCCGATAAAAAATCACTTTGTTTCTTTTTTCCAAACGATCTCACATCAGTGATAAATTCATCACCCCCTTGACCCGTTAACTCGATCATCCCAATCGAATTCGTATCCGTATTTTGATTTTGAAAATCAAAGTCTTCTAAAAGAGCTTCTTTAAATCCTGGCTTTCCTGGTTCACCTCGTCGTTGCCGTAAACTTCTTACTTCCCACCGACTTCCCTTATTGCCTAAAAACTGAGGAAACTTTTGAGAAAGCGCTTTTTGAAACTCTGACGCTTGGTCGAGATCTCCATCCACTACAATATCCAAATCCTGAGTGCTTCGATAAATCTCAGTAAATTCATACGGATCAAATCGCTCAGGTTGAAGCAGGATGATCGCTTCCACTCTAGCAAGATCTAATCTCGCATAGTGAATCAGCCCTGCTGCAGTCCCCCCAAAAAGCCACACTCGAAGCCCTCGTTCTTTCGCTTCTTCACGGATGAATCGAAACTGCTCCACAGCTCCAATCACTTTTTTCACTCGATCCGAAAGTGCTTCCGGACTCACCTTCGCTTGATGAAACCGTATTAAAGTCTTCTGACAGCCACCCCTTGAGATAGATGGCTCTGAAACTGAAGCGTTGTGAATCTGAAAAGATCTACTTGAATAGGCATGATGGCACTCTAAAAGAAAAACAGTGGTATAAAATAAGACACTCCAACGTAAGATGACAGAAGCTTGATCTATGAAAAGTCTTATTCTAATCAACCAAAACTTCGTCATTACAAGCTAGTTCCTATTCCACCTTAACCTTGAGGCAGACTTTTACTCAGAAAATCCACTTGAGAGTGCTACTCATCCAAAAAATTAAACGTAGTCCGACAGTTTCCGGAAGAGCCACTTTTACTAGTTTTTTTTCGTTGATCTGCTTGAAACAATTCTAATTCATTCTGAGTGATTAGATTGTAAAACTCAGCCTCATCCAATGTGCCATGTCTCATGAGTTCCATAGCAACACGCTCTACAATCAAATCCATTCGATACTCTGTACGCTCCTCAAAAAACCCTTCTAATGCTTCTAGTGCATCCGCTATAAGAGTTTTTCCTCTAAACTCAATAGCTCTTAATTGATCTGCACTCAATCGGGGCTGGGAGACTTCTCCAGGTTTCTTGGGCGCGAAAAGAAGTGAAAACTCTGCTTCAGGCATCAGTCCATACTCGGTATAAGCTCTCGTCACTAATCTTCGAATCGCCCGGAGATCACTTCGCCATCCAGCATTCACACTGATCCCAAATCGTTGCTCTGCAGCTCGCCCCGCTGCTAGGACCTGGACCCATTGATCTAGTAATTTTGCATCAAGTGGCCTACTTCTATCTCCTTCAAATCGTGTATAGCCACCATACGGTCCCGAACTTTGAATTGTGATAAATTTCACGCGCCCCTTTGGATCCCCTAAAAAAGCATTCACAACGGCATGTCCAGCCTCGTGCAGGGCAATGCCCCATGATTCCTCTCTTGTTTGGAGCTTTGGAGCAGAACTAGGCTCTTCTTTCACTCGAAAAGGTTCCATTCCTTCTTCAATCCCATTACCAGTCCACTCAAACTCAAACTCCGCCATGGCTTCAGATGGGACCTCTTTCATAGCCCAAAAACGCCCTTCGTAATTATGCGATGCTCGAATGACAACGCGCATAGGGTCTTCAGGTTCTTCGTCAACTGCTCCCATGCTTTCAAGCGATCCTTTTCTTATTTCATCGAAATGAGTCAAGACACCTTGAGAAAGGTGACCGCTCAGCTGATTAAATATAAACTGTCTTGCTCCTCGTGCCCCCCGATCCACTGGAAAAAAACCCTCTTCAATCACCCGCCCGACAGAATCCTCAAACACAATCTCGATGCGATAAGTTTCCTCTAGCTGTCGTTTCACTTTAGTCAAAGCTTGATCTATGATTCTTCGCTTCACTGAATGACTCATGGGACGCATTAAAATTATATTCGAAATCCGATTCAAAAACGGTTCCGGAATGCCTTCCTCCAAGAGCAATTCCTCAAGGCTGCTTCGAGACCGCAAAGACTCCCAAACTTCATTTTTAAGGTCATCATTTGGGGCTCGTCGAAGAGCTTCTTCTGCAATATTGCCTGTAAGAATAAATAAATGCTTTGAAAGCGTGCAGGTTTTGCCGCGAGGACTTGTCCATTGTCCTGTTTCTAAGATGTCATAGAGCTTGTGAAAAAAACTTTCTTTTCCACCGAATTCACCCATGGCATTGATTTCATCAAAAATAAAGACCGCTCCCTCAGGATAAGCCATCAATGCTTCTTCAAAGAGCCCTGGCTGATCCGAGCCCATCACTCCTTTGGGAGGAGAGAAAAAATCTGAAAAATCAAACTGATGCTGCACTTGACCAAAATCAAAAACAATTGCTTTCCCACGTGAGCCATATAAAAGACGCGCCAATATTTTTCCCATTTCGGTCTTACCGGTGCCAGTGCCTCCCAATAACCAAGCAGAAATTGGAGCGGGATCAAATGATTGCACTGCTTTGGCTCGGATCGAATGAACAATCTTACGGATTGCTTCCTCTTGACCAAAGAGCTCTTCAGAGATTCTTTCTTCCAATGTTCGAAGGGTTTCTCTAAATTTGGGATTCTCTAGCGCTAAAAACTGATAGGGAATTGGATAATTCAAAATAACAGGTTCTTGTTTGACCCCATTGATAGAGATGGAAACTCTCAAAGCATCACGCTCCAATCCTTCAGAGGCACCTTTGTCATCGTTTGCTGTCTGTACTCTTGCCTGACTGGAAGTTGCCAATCCAATGGTAACTCTGAACGTAGAGGATGAATCCGCTTCAAGCGCAGCTAGAAGCTCATCTTGGTTCCAAAGCTCTTTT
>CAYLWK010000343.1:0-5629 GCA_964387255.1 uncultured Oligoflexia bacterium | reverse complement strand
GGGATCGACTGGGAACTTTTCCATTTAATGAGAAGATCAGTTCCCAATGATCCCTTTTAATAACTGAACTTTTGATTCTAAGAAACTCATCGATTAATACTCTTGTTTTAGGACCAAAGAACACGGTCCCTTTTTTTCGATTCTTTGATACCTCAGCTCGAACAATCAAAAAATCGTCATGTATGTCTGATTTCTTAAGGTTCAACGCTTCAGAGACTCTTAGACCTGTATTTGAGATCAAAGCGAATAGATAGTAGTCTACAATAGTACGTACTTCGGTAGGAAGTCGTTTTGAAGAGCGCTGAACCGGCAATACTGACTTATCTTTTTCAATTCTTAATCTTTTGATGAGTTTTACTAATTGTGCTTCATTTAGAATTTTGTCTGCAGAAACCATAAAATCCTCCAAAATTTGAACATTTCTAGAGCTATTCTATGTTCTGTTCCCAAAAAAGCAGACGGCCAATATATGTGAACACCTAGATTACTGAAATATCAACCATTTAGACGAAAACTGAACTTTTGTGTAGAAATGTTCAAAAACAAACTATTCAACATCAGGCCATTTTCGAATTAAAACTTTCGTAGGTAACCAATCAAACTCCATTTGTTCCTGATGAACAGAAGAACTACTCAGCAAACTAGATGATAAAAAGAATTCTTTAATAAACCAACGGCCATCTCCAATCACAAATGCAACATGAAACCGCTTTGGAGAATCTTTTTCAGCTGAATCAAGCTTCATTTTAATGTTCTCTGGAATGGGTTCAAACGTTCGATCAGGAATTCCATAAATTCCAAAATTTTCAAAACCTTTGTTAAAAAAGATTGCGCTTAGTCTATCAATATCTATAGGTCGATTTAATGTGATTTGATCTGCCACCTCAGACGCAATAATTTTAGGAATTCTAATCGTCAATCTGAGAGTCAAAAGTCGTGACTCACCGGAAGCAAGTAAATACGGAACCTGAATTTGCTGCCCCTTTTGATCCAGAATCTGAGCAGAAAACCCTTCATAGAATATAAGACCTTTCCCATTATTATCGATCTCAAGTCTTTGCTCAACCACACTGGTAGGAATTGCACTAGTATTAGTTAATACACACTTAAATGTCTGATCAAAAATAAAAGAACCACCTGCCTGGCGCAGTGTAAGTGTTTTTTGATGACGAGGATAAATTCTAATACGAAGCCATGGTTTTGAAAAACTCCAGTCGAACTGCTTTCGATCAAAGTACTGCCATCCTTGCAACCAGATCGCAATTACAGACAGAACCAGTGCAATTCGAGAAGTCCAATCAATATGACTTGTACTTTTTTTAATATCAATTAACTTTGATTTTAAGTTAGATTTTTCCTTCGACATACTGCTCTATATTTCAATAATTTTCATAACTTCTAAAACTTGACTTTGAAGCAATTCGAATTAACTAATAGCATTAATCCTCCACCTCAATCTATAAATTTATTTTTTACGACCACTAGATAAACTATAAAATCACTTCACATCCTGATTATGATTCAGTTAAGTTTTATAACTGCTTTTGTGCCGTCAGGAAATCTTACAAGGAAGTCTTTCCACAGCTAACAAAAAGATAAATCATATAATAGTTGATTAAATCCCAAAGCGAGTTAATTAATTGAAGCTGACTTTAGAAATTTAAAATCCAAATAAACTACTCTTCTCAACAAAATTTTCTTTCCATCACTAACACTTCTTTTGTGACTGTAACTTGTATGTCACAATGGAGTTTTATTCAGATCAAATGGGTTCACTGTCACACCGGGGAACTTTCAAATAAAATTTCAGAGGTATTTATGAAACTTCGTGATCAGTATCCTATAAAAGAACTATTCGAGAAATATTCAATTGCAACACCTATCGATGAACCTCGAATAGTGAAGTGGACTAATAAGGAAATAAGATTTCTCCAATTAGATCCCCGTCAAAATATAGGTGTAGTTTCATTGAGCAATAGAGTCATCGTTTGTATGCCCAGCGGAAAATTCCGAAACGAAGACGCAGATGAAATTCAAAAACACAATTCAAAAGAAACAGCATTTCCCGTATTCTTTAAATTGGATAGTAAGAACGTTGAATTTCTAGGAAATTTCTACTTCTTTAAGGAGCTGCAGGACCGGACCAATTTGTCTCCATTTGAATGGGTGCTTAATCGAAAAATTGACCCCATTCTATTTCGTGCCATTTTTATTCAAAGAACACCTACAGATAAAGAATTACTAAGCCAAGACATTAACGAAAGATACGATCTCGATTCGCTTTCAATTAAATAGTTTCTGGTTATTCCTACGAAATTCTTCTTCGAAATCTCGATACAATTTATTTGTGATCATTCGATCACTTCTTTCTTCATTTTTCAGTCCATTTTTAGTAGATTGACTCATGGTGTTGGAGATGGCCGTCTCCACCATTTTTGGAACCATGAAGGTTTCGTAAGCGGTTGAACGGATTAACCTTTTTGAAAAACGGAGAACTTTTTATGGTGTTTCGTGGTTCCATGGTTCTGCTGTTATATTGGGTTTGGGTGATTCCAGCCAAGGAAATGAATTACTATTTTGGTGACGCTTGAACTAGCGTTAAAGGATATCGATTGCGCTTACTTTTCAACACTGAAATAAGATCTCTTTTGGACAAATCAGGATTCAAGCTAACAATATCAAATATACGCTCAAATTGGAGCGAGGGGAGTTCCGACTGAATTTCATTAATCAGGCGAATACTTTCCAAGGTGTTTCTAGATTTTTCGTCTAAAACTAAGTCGAGCTCTTTCATGCAGCTTCTTTTACCTTAATCCGACCGTTCGAGTCAAACGATTCTTCTATAATCTTACCGAACCCATTTAGCTTTTCTTTCCAAATTGAGAATCTCAACTTGGCTGTTTTCCGATTAAATTCTGGAACCAAGTCTTCTTTGTTTTTTCTAAGGATCTCATTTCCAGAGGAGTAAACCATCGAGAATAAGTCCTTAAATTTAAGATGTGTAATTCCTGAAAATTCGTCAAAGTGAACCTTGTTAGCTTCATTTACTCTAGAAATCGAATCATCATGGAGGCGCAGAGCTAAACTTTTTGGATACGGTTCCAGAAACACAACTCGCCTAATGCCTGCACTTACTATGTGCTTTGCGCAATTGTGACAGGGGAATGTCGTGCAATACATGGTAGCATTCCTTATGTTCATGCCGTTTCTTTGCGCAGATAAGATAGCATCCATTTCCGCATGAGTCGCACGATGAAATTCAGTCAGATCGTCGATAGGAGTGTCACTCAATAATATATTTAACGTTTCATCATCAACATTTAAATTCTCTTTGAGTCTTTTTTCTAGGACTCCCTTGATTTCTTGAATCCGCTCTTTATTAGAATCTTTCTTTTTAGAAAGATCATTGAAGTTTAACGTATCTTCCCAATAAGCTCCTCCTCCGAATCTGTTCACTTCATTCGTACCACAGGAAATCTGATCTCCACTCTCAGACACAATAACGGCTCCAACTTGTCTTGAAAGATCTCCGGTTTTTAGAGAAGCTGCAAAAGCCAAATTCATAAAATACTCGTCCCTATTTGGAGTTACGAGATGTGAACTAAAAAGTAGATCAAGAAATCGCATTATTTCTTTTGAATTTGCGCTATCTCCTATAATCGAATGTGCGTTAAGGAAAACATCCCTCATTTTCTGCCCATAACTCTTTGAATCTTCTGTACCACTCTCTTTCTCATCAATAGCAATCAATATCTTTGCCTTATCCGTAAGAAGGCTGTCATTTTCTGTAAGCTTTCCAAGTCGAGCCTCCGCTGGGCTATCAACTGCGATCAACCAAAATGCGTCTCCCAAGGCTTTTGCCAAATATCTGATTTCTTCGGGCCTCTTGAATTGGTCGACAATAATTATATGTCTCTCTTTGTTTGACGAAATGATCTTTTGATATGCCTCATATATTTTGAACAATGCCCATTCGCCAAACAGCTCTGGCCTTTTGTATTTTAGTCTTAATTCATTGCCCAACTCTATTTTTCTCTTGAGTTGCTCGAGCCAAGGTCGCTGTAAGAATTCTTTTGTTTCCAATTCTGAACTGTACTGAATCTTCAACAAATCGCTTAACTTAACGCGATGAGTCTCGGCCTCATAGTGCATCGTCAATAGGTTACTCAGCGTGTTTTTAAATCTAACAATATCCGTTCCGAGAGGAGCGGTTAGCCCCAACACAAGCACCTGATGATTCATTGCGCAAACCTTCCTATTTGTTCTTTTCGTCTGACCGGTGAACCTTATTGAGCGAATTGCAAATTTACTTTGTGTGGGCTAGCTTGAGAAAGAAGGTCACTCCAGAATCTCAACCTGTTGTTTTTTTTGTCGCACCTCACCGACTGCTGATAAATGTACGTGTATCTCAAAGTCGTTTCTTGACGCGCATGACCCAACCAATATCTCGCAAGCACGAAGTCCCGAGTCTGACCCACGAGCTCCGCACACCGGGTATGTCTACAACAGTGATATCCCTTCGGCTTGAAATCAGTTCCGACGTAAGCGGAACGTAACTCTCTTGAAGCTCGGTCATGGTCATTGGATCAAAAAGGACATTGTTTTTCAGATGACCTACCCTCGATTTTTTTGTCACACACAGGCGTTTAATTTCTTCTTTAATATCAATTACTATGTCTCATTTTCTAACCTAAAACTGGACCATCTTATAGAAAAAGTTCAAAGGTCTTTACATATCCTAAGGGGGAGGATAGGATATTAGGTATGGGGAAACACAAGCACGACAATAAAGAAATCCTGAATCGCCTCCGAAGAGTCAACGGACACTTAGAAAAGGTGATAACTATGCTGCAACAAGACGAAGAATGCTTAAATGTGGCTCAACAGCTTCAAGCAGTTTCTAGCGCTGTTTCTTCGGCAAAAAAATCATACATACAGGACCATATTGAGACTTGTTTGTCTGACGTGCGAGATCCCAGAAGCATGAATGCCAAGGTCAAAGAATTTAAAGAGATTGCCAAATATTTGTGAGATATAATAAGAGCTAATAAGAAATGAAGAAATTGGTCATAACTTTACTACTAATGATTGGGTTTACAAACTTGGCGTTTGCTGAGGATTGTGACGCGAATCATCAACTGACGTTCGATACTGAGGTGTCTCTAGTTTCTCATGACCAAGACTCAGACTCACAGAACACAAATGACTGTTCAGGTGATTGCTGTACACACCAATGCCACTTCGGACATTGTGCGTTTGTATTAGAGGAAAATCCATTTTCCTTCGTGCCCGGATCTCATTATGGCTCCTTTTTTAGAGCCTCAAATATTAGATCGACCTACCCTAACAATCTCTTTCGCCCTCCGATTGTTTAAAATCATCACATAATTGCGACCGAAAAAACAAAATACGCCACTCGTGCGCGTATGAGAGACGACTTTCACTAAATAAAATAATTGGAGGATTTTATGAAATCATTATTAGTGACGCTCACATTTTGCATCCTTGTCTCGGCTTCGCCAACCCTTGCTGGAGTTACCGATCAAACTGATAAAAAAGAGGATCGAGTTCGATGGACCGGAGTTATCAAGGATAGTGATTTTTATCACACAACTGATCATCGGCATCA
>CAYLWK010000342.1:0-8876 GCA_964387255.1 uncultured Oligoflexia bacterium | reverse complement strand
GGAAGAAGTGATCACTATGCTTCTTTTTTATACGCTCAAGATATCGAGGTAGATCTCATCTTCAGTCATTTTGCATTATTCGAATTGGGCCTTTCAAAGTCAAAGGCAAAACTCCTGAGGCATCTTTCTGAGCTTGCCCCCTTTTTTCATGGCGATACAGAAATTGTCCTGACAGGCGAGCTTCGAAACCGAGATGTTAATGACCCAGAGCAAGAACTAAATGAAATTTTTCAAGGACTTGGATTTTCTATTGAGTTTAAAAGAAGTCGCTATTTAAAAAAAACATCACGTCCTGGACGGAGTCAGTCGAAAATACAACCCTATCCTTATGCAGTGATTCGGCCAACAGACCGATCACTTAAACGGCGAAGATATATTCTTTTGAGTGCAGAGGGACGGTTTTATTGGAGCGATGCCCCAGGGGCTTTTGGAGGATACTGGCGAGGGGGGAAAAAGATTTATGGACGACTCGATTGCCCTTCAGCGAATCGATGGATTGGTCAGGGACACTATATTCAGTATCGCGTGTTTTTTTCGAAAGAAGAAGATGCCATTGAGGCGGGATTTCGTCCGTGTGGCATTTGCATGAAAAAAAATTAGTCAGAATTAGAATCGTCTGTTGAGTCAGGATCTTCTTTGGTTTGGTCTAAAACATCTTGAAGGTCTTGACCCAACTCTGGGTTTGGCATTGTTTCGCCAGGACCCAATACACCATCTTTTTGATCAACTAGGTTGCGTTGAAGACGTCGAATGGTTTCGTCAGCTTCACGCAGTCGATTTGCAACGCTATTGAGGATGGCTTTTAGGTAGGGAGGAACTTTTTTGTATAAAGCATCCAGTGATTGAAAATCAATCTCTACGACTTCGACCGGTGTGAGTGCGAGGGCTGAGGCGTTGCGGCTACCTCGTTCGAAAAAGGCAAGCTCACCTATGACTTCATTGTGATAAACTCGAGCCAATTCGACAAACGCTGAGCCTTTGCTTTTTCGAATCGCCACAGACCCTGTTTTGATGAGCATCATAGAATTTGCCGTGGCTCCTTCTCGAAACAAGTATTCTCCAGGTCTGAAAAAGCGAGTTTTGGGATTCATTCTACCTAGTTTAGAAGTCTTGGGATTGAACTTCAAGAAAGAGCGATCTTGGAAGTTTCTTCCCAGCGAGTAGGCTTGAGGAAAGTTTTGTGATATTTGCGGTTGAGAGTGAAAGCAGCGGTGACCGGGTGTGGCAAAAGGGTGGTTCCCTACGGAAATCCCAAAAGCTGTTGAGTCTGTCGACATTTTTTCAAGCTGAGCGGTAACTCAAGTCGATTCACGGTTGGATGAACAGGCGGATTCAAGAAATTGAGGAGAACTCGAGACGAGATGAGTCAAAATCAAGGTGCTGATTTAAAAGATATGAGTGAGCTTGTTTCCCTAGCGAAACGCCGTGGATTTGCTTTTCCCTCGAGTGAGATTTACGGAGGAATCAATGCGTGTTGGGATTATGGACCTCTGGGAGCAGAGCTAAAACGAAATATTAAAGATTCTTGGTGGAAAGCCATGACTCATCGTCCTGACATCGAAGGACTTGATGCGGCGATTTTGATGCATCCCAAGGTCTGGAAAGCTTCAGGTCATGTAGATGGTTTTTCAGATCCACTTGTGGATTGTAAGAAGTGCAAAGCTCGTTTTAGAGCAGATCAAATGGACGGGATGCTTTGTGCTTCAAAGGAGTTTAAGGGGCGTTCACTTGAGAAGTGTCAAGCTGACGGGCTTTTAACTGAGCCAAGACAGTTTAATTTGATGTTTAAGACCCACATGGGACCTGTTGAGGACTCAGGCTCGATAGTTTATCTTCGTCCAGAGACGGCACAAGGGATTTTTGTTAACTTTGTGAATGTTCAACAGTCATCTCGACAAAAAATCCCTTTTGGAATTGCTCAAATTGGTAAGTCATTTCGAAACGAAATCACTCCTGGAAATTTTATCTTTCGGACTCGAGAGTTTGAGCAGATGGAAATGCAATACTTTGTAAAGCCTGGTGAGGATGAAGCGTTTTTTGAGCAGTGGAAAGAAGCGCGGATGCAATGGCATATTGATCATGGGATCCGAAAAGAAAAACTTCGGTTCCATGAACATCCAAAAGATGAGCTTGCTCATTACGCAAAAAAAGCGTTCGACATCGAGTATGCGCTTCCGTTTGGCTGGCAGGAGCTTGAGGGGATTCATAATCGAACGGATTTTGATTTAAAACAGCACAGTTCTTTTAGTGGCAAGCGTCTGGAGTATTTTGATGAGCAGGAAAAACAGCGATACACTCCTTACGTGATTGAAACCGCAGTCGGGTGTGATCGTACGGTTTTGGTGGCTTTAGCGGATGCTTATCGAAAGAATGATGAGCGGGTTTGGCTTCAGTTTCACCCGAAGTGGGCTCCTTATACGGTTGGAGTTTTTCCGCTCATGAAAAAGCCAGAATTGATGGAAGTTCTAGATAAAGTCGTAGAAGATCTTTCAGGGGATTTTCGAACATTTGTCGACACTGCAGGTTCAATTGGAAAGCGATATCGAAGGCAAGATGAAATTGGAACACCATACGGAGTAACGATTGATGATGACACTCTCAACGACAACTCAGTCACTAGTCGGGACAGGGACATCATGGAGCAAGAAAGGGTCTCGATCGAGAAGATCGGGGTCTACCTCTTCGAAAAAATCAAAAACTGGAAGAGCTAAGACAGTTTCACCAAGGAAACAGCTGGTTTACTCGTTTGTAGGAAAGAAAGCTGAAGGTAAAGAAACAGATAAGGTTTTACTTGGAGGAAAAGGAGCTCGACTTCACGGTATGGTTGCAATGGGCCTACCGGTGCCTCCGGGGTTTACGATTTCCACCGACGTGTGTTCTTATTTTTATGATCATGATCGGCACTATCCAAAGTCTTTAGAAAAACAGGTGAAAACAGCTCTTGCTAAAGTTGAAAAACAGATGAAGCGAAAGTTTGGATCACCTAAGGCGCCTCTTTTAGTTTCTGTCCGATCTGGAGCTCCTGCATCGATGCCAGGGATGATGGATACTATTTTAAATCTGGGATTGAATGATGATACAGTGGAGGCACTTGCCAAGGAATCCAAAGACGCACGATTTGCTTACGATAGTTACCGTCGATTTGTCACGATGTATGCCAATGTAGTTTTAGGAATGTCACACTCTGAGTTTGAGATTGAGCTAGAAAGTTTAAAGTCGGAACGTGAAGTAGAAGAAGATTTTGATCTTTCGGCGGACGATTTAAAATTTTTGGTTGAAAAGTATAAAAGAATTATACGGACTCAGGGATTTGAATTTCCCGAAGACCCAATGGAACAACTTTGGGGAGCCATTGGAGCTGTTTTTGGTTCTTGGATGAACCCTCGTGCGATTACTTATCGAAGATTGAATCAAATTCCAGAACATTGGGGTACCGCTGTTAATGTACAGTCGATGGTGTTTGGAAACATGGGAGATGATTGTGCTACCGGGGTAGCGTTTACGCGGGATCCGAGCACGGGCGAGAAAAAGTTTTTTGGGGAATTTTTAGTTAATGCCCAAGGAGAGGATGTTGTTGCTGGAATTCGCACTCCGAATCCTATCAATGCGGTGTCTCGAAATAGTTCAAATGAATCTCTCTCCACCTTAGATTCATTAATGCCAAAGGCTTATCGAGAGTTAGTGCGCGTGTATCAGAAACTTGAAAAGCATTATAAAGATATGCAAGACATCGAG
This sequence comes from uncultured Oligoflexia bacterium, assembly GCA_964387255.1. Taxonomy (GTDB): domain Bacteria; phylum Bdellovibrionota; class UBA1018; order UBA1018; family CAUJDS01; genus CAYLWK01. The sequence goes on along the minus strand of CAYLWK010000342.1, from coordinate 5,141 downwards.
TTTACCATTGAGCGGGGGCGCTTGTTCATGTTGCAAACTCGAAATGGGAAGCGTACTGCGAGAGCGGCTCTTTGTATTGCTGTTGATATGGTGAAAGAGAAGTTGATTACTAAGGATGAGGCGATTGATCGAATTGAGCCAGCTCAGTTAGATCAGCTTTTGCATCCTCAACTAGACCCAAAAGCTGACAAGGAAGTGATTGCACGTGGACTCCCTGCTTCTCCCGGAGCGGCAACAGGACAAGTTGTTTTTGATCCTGATGCGGCACAAAGCTGGAATGAAGCTGGGAAGAAAGTGATTTTAGTAAGAATTGAAACTTCTCCTGAAGATATTCATGGCATGTCAGCTGCCCAGGGAATTTTAACTGCACGAGGTGGCATGACGTCACATGCAGCTGTGGTGGCGCGAGGTATGGGGAAATGTTGCGTTTCAGGATGCAGCGCTCTAAACATTGATCCTCAGAATAAAGTTTTAAAAATCGGTCCTCATGTGATTTCTGAAGGAGATATTCTTACTTTAGATGGAACAAGTGGCGAAGTGATTTTGGGAGAGGTGCCAACCATAGAAGCGGCAACCAATGAACATTTTCAGGAACTCATGACTTGGGTGGACCAAAAAAGAAGACTGAAAGTGAGGACAAACGCGGATACGCCGGAAGATTCTGCAATTGCGCGACGGTTCGGAGCGGAGGGGATTGGTCTTTGCCGAACGGAGCATATGTTTTTTGATCCTGAGCGAATTGATGCTGTCCGAGAAATGATTTTAGCGGATTCAGAATCAGGTCGAAAAGAAGCATTGAAGAAAATTTTACCCATGCAGCAAAAAGACTTTAAGGGAATCTTTGAAGCAATGTCAGGATTGCCAGTAACGATTCGTTTATTGGATCCTCCACTTCATGAATTTATTCCACACACGGATAGTGAAATTGAAGCGCTATCGAAAAAAATCAATGTTTCATCAGATCGATTGAAAAGGAAAGCAGAGAGTTTGAAGGAATTCAATCCTATGCTGGGGCATCGTGGTTGTCGATTAGGAGTGAGCTACCCTGAAATTTATCGCACTCAAGTCCGAGCTATTTTACAAGCAGCTTGTGAGCTGTATGAGGAGCAAGATTTAAGGGTAACTCCAGAGATCATGATCCCACTTGTGGGTCATGTGAATGAATTCAATCTTGTGGCATGGCATGTTCGTGAGGAAGCTGAAAGTGTTTTAAAAGAGTGGAAAGAAAAACTCGGCAGAGCGATACCATTAAAATATTTAGTCGGAACGATGATCGAACTTCCAAGAGCTGCTATGACAGCGGATCAGATTGCAGAGGAGTGTGATTTTTTTAGTTTTGGAACTAATGACCTGACTCAGACTGCGTATGGACTGTCACGCGATGATTCTGGGCTCTTTTTGAAAGATTATCTGAAACACAAAGTGTACGAGGTGGATCCTTTTGCAGTGCTAGACCGTGAGGGGGTAGGAGCTTTGATGCAGCTTGGGTTCGAAAAAGGAAGATCCATTCGTCCTGATTTAAAGGTGGGAATCTGTGGAGAGCATGGGGGAGAGCCAAAGTCGATTGAGTTTTGCGAAGCAATTGAACTTGATTATGTGAGTTGTTCACCTTATCGAGTGCCTATAGCGAGGCTCGCTGCAGCACAAGCAAGCATTCGTGCAGGACGGCAGGGAGGACGATCTTCAAAAAAATCAAAAGCTTCGTCCAAGCGTCGTTCTAAGAAAAAAAGAGCTGCTCAGGCAGGCACACGAGCCAAGAAAAAATCGACGCGAAAATCGAGTACCTCAAAAGCAGCCAAAAAGAAGAGCTCAAAAAAGACCGCAAAAAGGAAAAAGAGACGGTAAATGATCAAGACCCTGGGACACAAAGCTCTCAGGATCTTTCGTATTTCGTTTAGCTTTTCCTTGGCTCAGTGGATGGTAGGTGTTTTAGTCTGCCTTTATCTAACGTTGAATTATGAAGAAAGAACTAAGTCCTTGAAATACAAGGTAAAAAAACAGTATAGACTCATTGCGTCATAATGATCTTTGGATTATTCTAGAAGTATCTGGAGGGACGTTTATGGTAGTCATTAAGCATCTTAAAGAAGTGGGCTATGGTTTGAGCGGTCCACCCTAACAAGATGTTCCAAAAAAATAATACTGAGATAGATGCGATAAGCATTTAAAATTACACGTTTTTATTAATTTAGGCCCCGTCTGGGTCCGGAACAGTTTGAGGCTAAGGCTTTGAAGGTTCCAACCCCCATGACGGGGCTTTGTGTTTTGTTTTTTCTTTCTTTGGCTGTTTTATCCTGCGGATAAAATCTTTTTCTCTCTTAAAAACCGATACTTGCCTTTTTTACCCCAGTTGTTACAGTATTCCGAGGGCTGTGAGGAGTCGAATTTTCCTGACCTTGAAAGGCCGGTAATCCACCATGCGAGTCAAGCGGTTAGAAGTACACGGATTTAAATCATTTAAAGATAAGACCATTATACATTTTGACAAAAAGGTGACTGGGATTGTGGGACCCAATGGATGTGGAAAATCAAATATCGTAGATGCCTTTTTCTGGGTCATGGGTGAACAGTCTTATAAGCACATGCGGGGTAAAGGTAGTGATGATCTGATTTTCAATGGGTCATCTAAGTACAACCCACTAGGAATGGCCGAGGCAACCTTGGTCCTGGAAACTGCAGCAATCGAACCTTCTGAAGCACCTGCCGGTGCAACGGTCAAAGATCTTCCGATCACAGTGAAGTCAAAAGAAATTGCAGTCACTCGTCGAGTGTATCGAGGTGGCGAGGGAGAGTATTTTATCAATGCAGTGCCCGCTCGTTTAAAGGATATCCATGAGCTTTTTATGGATACCGGTGTGGGAACGAAGGGCTATTCTGTGATCGAGCAAGGGCAAATTGGCAAAATCGTCAATGCGAAGCCTGAAGATCGACGAATTTTAGTTGAAGAGGCAGCAGGGATTGCCAAGTACAAAGCAAGAAAAAAAGAGTCTCTTCGTAAAATCGCATCGGCTGAATCAAACCTTGAACGGATTCATGATGTCTTAAAGGAAATTCAGCGAAATTTAAATTCCTTAGAGCGGCAGGCTCAAAAAGCAAAGCGCTATCGGGAGTATAAAAACGAGCTTTTTGAAAAAGAAATCACCTGGGGAAAAAAGAAGCTTGCTTTGACTCAGAAGCAAATTGATGAGCTCAAAGGTGAAAAAGAAAAACTTGAACAAGAAGTTGTTCAGTTCAGATCTGAAATTCAACGAACTGAGAATCAGATTGAGGTTGATCGATCTGATCAGCTTGAAAACACAAAAAAAGCAGAAGAGCTTCAGGAAATTATTGAACAAAAGACCCGACTTCTGACGCGTGAGGAGAGTGCTCTAGAGCTTTCACATAAACGTCAGGAGGATCTTGAAAATCAATTAAAGAGTTATTCGGATGAAAAAGCGCTTGCGGTTGAAGCGATAGCGCAAGAGGAAAGTGAAATTGCTTCATTAGAGCAATTAAGAAATCAAGGTGCTCAGGCCTTAGAACAGAAACAAGGAGAGTTAGCGACTCTTGAAGCAAAGGTGAATGAGCAAAGAAAAGAAGTCAATCAGACTCGATCGGCTTTGGATGAAACTCGAAAGAAGCTGATTCACCGAAACGAAGAGGAAACAGAACTACGTTCTCGAGTCGCAGGTATTGACGCAAAAATGGAAGCCATTGAAGCTCAAGTTCACAAGCTCGAATCGATCGTTTCTTCTACTCAGACTGATTTAAATTCAATTCAAGGGAGTACCGATGAACTTAAATCTGATGTTGAGAAATTGAAACAAACTGAAGATGATGCCGCACAGTGGCTTGAGAAAGCTCAAGCTTCCCTGAATGAAGAAAAAGAAAAACTCAAGACCTCTGAACAGAAAAAGCAAGAAGTGACTGAGCTGTGCACGCAGATTGAATCCAAGCTCTCAAGCTTAAAAGAACTAGATAGTCTTAGAGAAGGCTTAAGCAGTGGACCAAAAACCATTTTAAAATGGGCAGAAGAAAAAGGGCTTGCCCATCAGTTTGGTGCTTTGACTGATTTAGTAGAAATTCAAATTGGCTATGAGAAAGCATTTGAAGTTTGGTTGGGAGAGAATCTTCAATCACTTTATTGCTCCCACACAACGAGCGCATCGAGTGCACTTGATTTTCTGAAACAAAGTAACGAAGGAAAAGCTAGTATCTTTTTACCCTCCGGTGAACAAGATCGTGTGGAAGTTCATTCCGTTAAAGAAAAAATTGAGGCTTCTGGAGCGAACGTTTTGGGGACGTTAGATCAATTTGTTACTGTGCGTTCTAATCAAGGGGAGCTCAAGCACTTATTATCACAGGTTGTATTGGTAGAAGCGCTTTCAGAAACACAAATTGAATCCATCTTGAGTTTTGCTAGAAAATCTCGAGTCTCCGTTGTCACAAAAAATGGTTTAGGTCTTTCAGACCAAGGGATCCTTCGAGGAGGTGCCTCTGAGTCTGATCGGGATTCAAGTCTCCTGGGGAGAAAACGAGCCATTCAAGAACTAAGTCAAGAGCTAGACCAAATTTTGACAACTAAGAAGGCAATTTTAGAGGATCATGAAAATCTCAGGCAGTCGATTGATCAATTGAGCGGTGATATTGAGATTAAAGAAGATCGGCTTCAAGAGTTAAGAATTGAACTCACCAAGAAACAAGGTGAATTCGAGAGGCAGAGTCGTTATCATGAAGATCTTCAAAAGCGTCTCTCAACAAGTCAATCAGAACAAAAAGAGCTTATGGATGATCGAGAAAAACTCGAGATTGAAAAAACTGAAATTCAATCTCGTTTATCCTCATTTGACCAGCTCAAGAGTCAGCTTGAAAATGAGGTCCAGTCTAAGTCCTCTGTCCTTGGTGGAGAAGAAGCGGAGCTTGAAGAAAAAGAAGTTGCCTTCTCTCAAGCACGTATCGAAGTCGCGTCACTGAGAGAAAGAGTTCAGGGTCAAGAAAAAGAAATTGGGGCCATCCGAAGACAGCTTGAGAATCGTCAAAAAAGATTAAAAGAAGTGGAGTCGTTTCTAGAAGTGGCGAATGCTCAGAAGCAAGAGCATTTTGGAGGAGATTCAGAAATTCAAGGTCGAATTGAGTCTCTCAATCGTGAGATTCAAGATCGT
>CAYLWK010000341.1:0-2720 GCA_964387255.1 uncultured Oligoflexia bacterium | reverse complement strand
CCTGATCCAGCAAAACCGCCAGACATTGAAGCACTTTCAGCTCCAAACTCGTTCATCGCTGGCTGGGACATATCCATTGAGTTGTCCATTGCCATCTCAGGAGCTTCGTAGGGTGCATCCATCGCTGGAGCTGGCTCTTCCATCATCGGAGCCTGTTCCATCATCGGAGCTTCTTCCATTGCAAACTGATCAGTCCCTGTTCCGAATTCGTCTCCCATGGGAGCAGCAGGCTCTTCAAACCCTTCTCCTCCGAACGATTCACCTTCAGGTAACGCCGGCTCTTCGAAACCACCAGAAAGAGCGTCTCCCTCCGGAAGGTCTTCTCCGAACTCCTCAAACGAGTCTTCAGGAACTTCATCTGTTCCCGCTTCGGCGAAATCACCAAACTCTTCTGTGGCGCCTAGCTCACTTCCCTCATCAGTACTCGAAGACGAGCATGCAGCCAATGATCCTGCGATCAAAGCCACTGTGAGTAGTTTCCATAAATTTTTCATTCTCAAATCGTTTTGTGTGCCCATATTGGGGCTCCTTCCACACTTTAAGATTCTTTTCACAAAGCTATTCGGAAGGTGGGGTCAGAACTTAAGTCCTGTTTATAAAGAGAGGCTGATTTTCTGATTTAAGAAGAGATCTCGTTGGTCTAGTGCGTTGACGATTTTCTGAGTAAGGAAATCAAAATGCTCAGAATTATTGAGGAAATCAAGCTCATCTGTCTCTAGGATCAGCTTTTTACCAAGGGAGTAACTTTCCATCCAATCATCATAGTAATTGTTAAGAAGCTCCAGGTAGTCGGTTGAAATCGATTTTTCGTAATCATATCCGCGCTGCGCAATTCGAGTCTTAAGCTTTGGGACTCGCTTTCTAAGATAAACAATCAAATCAGGTGGTGTGAGAAACTCACTCATAGATTCGTAAACAGACAAGTAATTAAGGTAGTCGCGCCGTTCCATTTTGCCTTGCTCATAAAGTCCCCTGGCAAAGATATTGGCATCTTCATAGATACTTCGATCTTGAATAGCGCTAAATCCTCCAGAAACAATCGTCTGGTGGGTTTTGAATCGATGATTTAGAAAAAAGATTTGCAATGGAAAAGACCATCGCTGCATATCCCGATAGAAATCTTTTAAATATGGATTTTCTTTCACCGCTTCAAAATGAGGCTTCCAACCAAATCGATTCGACAAAAGCCGAGAGAGAGTTGTTTTTCCAGTTCCAATATTCCCAGAAATGGCTAAAAAAATCTTAGTGTTAATGCTCACGCGCTTTGATACCCCGTCTTAAGTAAATATTCTGGGAGGTTACCGAGTGTCAAGATTTCATCGGACTTTGTTTTTCTCAAAAAAAAAATGCTTTAATCCCTGAACGTTAGTGAACCAATTGGCTTTCCCTAGAAGACAAGCAGTGTCAATCCGTGAGCACGATAGCTTGAGTTCCAATTTAGCATTTCATTGAGAACCCACTTGGTTTCCCAAAATAGGAAAATTTTAGGCTAAGACTTTGACTTTCCCTGTAAAAGGGCTATCGATTTTTCAATCGCATTCATCAGTTGATTCATCTTTGGCTTGAGTCGTTGCGCGGCATAGGGGTGGATTTTCTGGAATTTTTCATACCGACTTTGTGCTAATTGAAGCTCTGCTCTTGCCTTCCAAAGCTCTCTTAGTTCCGACGTCGCTTCTGAAAAATAAAGCTGAGCTTTCATGATCAGACTCGGGAGATGCTCGGGATTTCGATCTAGATCTTTTTCTAAAACAGTGATCGCTTTTTTGAACTCTAATTGCGAATAAAGAAGCTCAGCATACCATGCAGCGGCATATGCTGAAAAAACCTGCTTCTCCCAATCCAAAGCGGCATACTCTTGACGGGATCGCTGCAAATCTCCTTTCAGGTAATAAGACCTTCCAAGAAAAACGCCCGCCGTTTGATGATACGGATTGAGATGTTTTACGGTTTTCAAAGTCTCAATAGCAAGATCAATTTGCCTTAACTGAATTCGACAAAAAGCGAGGTCTGTTAAGACTTGGATATTATGTGGTTCTCTTCCTAACAAGCTTTCTAAACGGTCTTGAGCTTCATCATAGCGAGCAGCTTTTAGCTTGTTTAAAGCGTTGCGATAGGCTTGATAAGCGTCTCGAGTGAGAAATGTGGTAGAGACAATCTCCAGACGATCCATAAGTTGTTTTTTTTCATTTAAACTTCCAAACGGGATTTTAGCTTTAATCACATTCATCGCATCATTTCGACGGCCTAAATTCATTAAAGCCTCTAAGTAGATTAAATCTTCAGCTGTCCACTTTTTCTTAGAAGATGTCACAGGCTTGAGCTGCAACACTAGCTCAGCCCAGCGCTCTTCAGCGCGCAACTTTTGGAGAAACGGATCGGAATAAAGCGAGGCATTGACAAAAATTTGACACCAGAAAACTGATAGAAAACTACCGATCAGTAAAATTTTCCGCATTTTGAATCGACCTCGACACTCATTCATCTAAACCAGTAAAATTATAGATATAAAAATGAACCGCAAACCTAAATTCACAGTATCCTTTTTGCTCTTCCTAATCTACGCCGGGGTTTGGAATGGTTCAACCGAGCATCCTTATCTTCTTTCGTCCATCAATCACTGGTTAATTCCACCTTCAAATGCTCAGGATTTTGAAGATGATGAATTTTTTGATGATTTTGAGTCCGAGCCCCTTGAAGAAGGTGATTCTTATTCTAGCGAA
>CAYLWK010000340.1:0-3145 GCA_964387255.1 uncultured Oligoflexia bacterium | reverse complement strand
TTTTTTGGATCCTCATATGGAATGGTATCAGGGGCGTCCGAAAGCAATTCCAGGAATTTCGTGTCAGTTTGAGTGGGGAGAAAAGCAAGTAGATGCGGCTGTTGCTCGATTTGATGATGATGGTGCTTTCATCGTGTTCAAATCGAGTTTAGTTGAGCATCATAGAAATTTAAAAAAACAACATCATTTGGAGTTCATTTCTGAGAATCGAAAGATTCAATGCCAAGCACGTCCTATCCGAGCGCTTGATCGCTTTCAGGGGTTGGGATTAGAATTTATTGAGCTTACAATGGACCAGAAAAAAGAACTTCATGACTTTACTGAATGGTTAAAGGGGAAAGGGTATGTTTCTTAATAAAAAATCTTGGATAGTGACTTTTTTCATTCTTGGTATGCATGGAATTATCATGACGAGTTGTCAAGATAAACGGAGTCTTGATGGAAACCCCAAAGAGGTGATTCGGGGTTATATTGAAAAGAGTTTCAACATCAATAAACTCAGTGATCGTAAAGTCTTGGAAGCTTATTTAACCGGAGAAACGAGAAAAAAGCTTGAGGCTTGGAGTGATGCTCAGTTCATCCAAGCTTTTGTAGAGAATAAAAGAAAATTTATTCGACTTGCTTTTAAAGAATTAAAGCCAGTGAATAATCAAGAAGTGACTATCACCTATGAGCTCACTTACTTGGATCAAGGGCCGAATCACGAGGCTAGAGTCACCAATAAAAAGCTTGCAACGTTGATTGAAGAAAACCAGCGTTGGAAAATCAAAAAAGTAAAAAATCTAAAAGAACTCATTGAATTCAAAGATGAGATGTCTTTACCTTAACTAAGTCATTTTGACGGATTGGATTCGTCTCAAGGGGTTTTAGCAGGTCTATGGATTTGTCTGGCATTGATCGATGCCAAAACTTGCTGTGGAGATGCTTTGACCTGCAATGGTAGAGGCTCGAAGTGTTCTTACTTGTACGAATTGCTGTCCAGGTTCAGGGGTCGGAATGGTAAAGGTTTTATTGCCTGTTGTGCCAATGACTTGACGCCTAGCTAAAACAGCACTGGGGTTTGAGACATCGAGTTCGAAAAACAAATTACTCTCAGGTAGGTTTAGATTTTCCAGGTAGAGAAACCATTGACCTGCTTCTGTGTTGCTAATCACATAAGCAATGCCATTGATATCGCCGGTACCGTCAAAAGATCCATTCACACAGACCCTTCCATTGGGACGACGATCATTTAGAAGAGGTGCCCCACTCCCAAGAATGCCGCATCCAGTCAAGGTCAGTAAGATCAGCCAAGGCCGAATCATAGTCAGTTTAAAATGGGGAAAAGATAAAAACTTCATTCACTTAAGTTATTTTCCCATGACGGCGATAAAGAGACAAGGAGGTCTCATTTGTCCCAGGGGAAAAAGCTAGAATCCATATCGCTTGAAGAGGACACAGGTCCGATCTTAGAGCAACCGATGACCCTTGAGGCTCCTGAAGCTCATGTGGAAGGCCTTTTAGGGGAGAACGTCGGCATTCTTGCTACGAAAGCGATGGCACTCGAGGGTTTTTTTCGCCTTCTCACGATGAAAATGAGCTTTCAAGAATTCATGAGGGAGATTCTATTAATCTTTACCCGTTCAGTGAGAAGTGAAGCCGGGTCAATTTTGGAAATGAATTATGAGACGGATTCTATATTTTTCCGAGCTGCGGTCGGGCACACCTCTGATAAAATTGTGAGATTTGTCATTCCGATGGGTCAAGGGGTTGTGGGACACGTTGCTGAGTCGAAACAGCCTTTGGTGGTCTCAGACGCAGAGGAAAATCGCTATCACCTTAAATCCATCGCCAAGGCTGTGGGCTTTGATGTAAGAAACCTAATCGCCATTCCTTTGGTGATTCGTGGAAAAGTGTTTGGTGTGATTGAACTTTTAAATCGCATTGGAGATGAGACCTACACAGCGACAGACATCGAGCTTTTAACTCACTTGACGCAATGTGCTTCTCAAGCAATTGAAATTAGACTCATGCTCGCTTCTAAGCGGCAGAACCCGGAGTCCATGGAGGAGAATCCAGAATGAATCTCCTCATGAAGCGAAATCGAAGACTCAGTGGAATTTCTGAATCGGATCAAAATGAAGGCGAACTGATTGGTTTTCCAAACACAGAGGCAAGTCAGGAAAAGCAAAATCATATCGATATGAAATACTTGCTCAAGGCTCTAGTGAAGTACAATGCCTCTGATCTTCATATTAAAGTGGGGCGCCCCCCGCTCTATCGAGTCAATGGGAAGCTCATCCCAGCAAAGCTCTCCTCACTTCGCCATGAACAAGTGATGAACATTATCACTGGAATTTTGACACCAGATCATCTCAAAGAATTAGATGAAAATTTAAGTATCGATTTTTCAGTTCGAATGGGAGATATCGGTCGATTTCGATTTAATGTGTACTATCAAAAAGGAGAGCTCTCAGCTGTTGTTCGAATGGTGCCGATGACTGTGCCCCGACTTGATGATCTATCGGTACCGAAAGAAATTAAAAATTTAGTGATGCGACCAAGAGGGCTTATCTTAGTAACAGGACCTACGGGTAGTGGGAAGTCAACCACCTTAGCTGCAATGATTCAGGAGATTAACGAGAATCGTCCTGTTCATATTCTTACGATTGAAGACCCCATTGAGTTTGTTCACCGTGATCAGAAGGCAAGTATCACTCAGCGGGAGATTGGAATGGATGTCCATAGCTTTGAAGATGCATTGTATTCAGGTCTTCGGCAGGATCCAGATGTGATTGTGGTAGGTGAAATGCGAGATACTAAAACGATCGAGATGGCATTGACAGCTGCTGAAACAGGCCACTTAGTTTTAGGCACACTTCATACCCGTGATGCTCGATCTACACTCGAAAGAGTTTTAGATGTTTTCCCAGCAGACACTCGAAATCAGATACGAGTGCAATTAGCATCTTCTCTTCAGGCAATCGTGTCTCAAAATCTCATGGTTCGAAATGATGGCACTGGGCGAATCCCCGCTTGCGAGCTTTTAGTGAAGTCGCCTGCGATTGCACAAGAAATTCTGTGTGGTGACTTAAATAAAATTTCTCAATTGATGGAGTCGTCGAATACTTATTATAAAATGCAGACGATGAATCAAGACTTGATC
>CAYLWK010000339.1:0-10036 GCA_964387255.1 uncultured Oligoflexia bacterium | reverse complement strand
GGGGCTTCGCCGTGCCCCACTGTGGTGCAGACTACTTGTGCTTTGGTTTTTCTTAAATCAATTAAAGCATTTGTGATTTGTTCTTCAGTGAGATTTTCGATTTTTTTCTCACGTTTTCCAAGCTTGATAATTAAAGTCGTTGGATTCTTGAGCTCCGCAGCTCTGGCGCGCTCTAGATTCTTTTCAATCTGAAGGTATTCAATTTCAAGCTTCGGATTTAAATCTTGATAGTCTTCAAGGAGAGCTCGGTTTTGCTCCAATTCTCCAGGTTGGGAGTAAAAAAAGCTAAAAGTCACATCTTGTTGAATTTCTGAGAGGACTTTTTTAGATTGATCCGAAAAAGTATTGAGCTGGTTTTTAGTGACATCAAATTTTTGAGGATTCCTTAAAGAGAAAAAGTTAACTAGGCTTAAAATCCCTAAAACTAAGATAATCGTCAGTGCTGAATTAGCACCTTGAGTTGCCGTACGTTTTGAGATTCGATCCTTATTCTCTCGAACAATGAACCCTAAACAAATCAGAATGGCAACGATCAAACCGTAGCCCAGCCAATTTGAAGTCGGTAGAATAACTTTTGAGAAAAGTAACCCGATCGTAAAAACTGCAATCAAGATCCAAAGTATCAAGCTAAGATTTTTTTTCATGTGCTAAGACCTCCAACGGTATGAGTCGATGGCACGATAAGTTAGAAAAAGCCCTGTAAAAATAAAGGAAAGGTAATAAACCACATCAGAAGTATCGAGCACGCCTCGGAGAAAATTATTTAAGTGTTTAATTAAAGACAGATAATCTAGGAGACCTGCCAGTCCCGGGCCTGCAGAATGGGACGCCCAATTCACAAGCCAAAAGAACAAACTGGTTGCGATCGTCAGAACTCCCGCAATGATCTGGTTTTCAGTCATGGTCGAAAATAAAAGCCCCATCGATAGATAGCAGCTTGCCATCAAAAGTGTTCCAACAATAGAGGTGAAAACCGGCCCCCAGTCAGGGTTTCCAGCAACGGATAAAATAACTGGGTAAGTCATTGTGGGCAAAACCATGCAGAGTAAAAGTAAAAAAGCAGAGAGAAATTTCCCTAATACAATTTGAGTCACAGAAAGAGGAGAAGTCATTAAAAGCTCTAACGTGTGCATTTTTCTCTCTTCAGCCATCAACCTCATGGTGATGAAGGGCGTGAGAAATAAAAGCACCAAATTCATATTGCTATAAAGAGGTCTAATAATGCCATCGGTGATGCTCGGGGTGGGTCCTCTTTGATAGGGAGAGCCACTTTGCGCCATCTGCATAAAAAAGAACATATTGTTAATAAAGAACCATCCCATGATGAATAGAAATAAAGCGATCACAATGTAAGCTATTGGAGAGGTAAAATAAGCCCTGAAATCGCGAAATGCTAAAATCCATATTTTTTTCATTCTGATGCTCCTTTGACATGCTCTTCTTCTGTAGTGAGATCTAAGAACACGTCTTCCAAACTCAATTTTTCAGACTTAAACTCCAGGACTCCACTTCCACTTTGGACGGCGGTGTCAACAATCTGATTTCGAATTTCTCCAGCTGCTGGATCAATTTCAATCATGGCTTTATTGCCATCATTCTTTAGGGACTGCACTCCAGGGATTCCTCGAATGGAATCAATCGTTTTTTGAGAAAGGCTTTGAGCTGTCAGGGAATAGACCATTCCTTTGGCAGCACGAGAAGTGAGTTCATCAATTGAGCCCTGTGCCACAATTTTGCCTTTATTGATCACAATGACTCTTTGGCAGGTCGCAGTGACTTCTGGCAAGATATGAGAACTCAAAATCACAGTATGATCTCCCGCAAGCTCTTTAATGACATTTCGAATTTCAATAATCTGTTTTGGGTCTAACCCCACAGTCGGTTCGTCTAGAATTAGAACGTCTGGATCATGAATCAGAGCTTGAGCAAGTCCCACACGTTGGCGATATCCTTTCGAAAGGTTTCCAATGATACGGTTTTTCACATCGCCAAGGCTGATCTTATCAATGACCTTCGTCGTTGAAGATTGGATCTGGGTGTTATCCAATCCGTGAATTTGCGCAACAAATTTTAAATAATCGACTACTTGCATTTCAAGATAGACGGGAGGCACTTCAGGAAGATAGCCCACGCGTTGTTTTACCTCGACGGGGTTCTCATAAACGTCATATCCAGCAACTTTCGCCTTGCCGTGAGTGGCCGGCATGAAAGCCGTTAGGATTTTCATCGTTGTGCTTTTTCCTGCACCGTTGGGGCCTAAAAAGCCAACAACTTCTCCCTTGCTCACAGAAAATGAAAGATCTTGAATAGCAGGACGGATTCCATACATCTTTGTGAGGTGGCTGACTTCAATCATAATGGTTCCTTCATCAATTCAAGCGATCCAAAATTAACGGCACCGCTAAAATAAAAATAAAATTTAAACAGTCAAGTTTGATGTTCCTAAACGATCTGACTGTCAACGTTGTCGTTCGATGAACCCTTCCTCATTATCTATAATTGAAGGGCCCACTCTGGCGACAGATTTTCTTAGATTTCAACCCCCTAAACTAAAACGTTCTTTTTGAAAACCCAAGTAAAATTCATAAGATTGAGCGGCTCTTGAGAAATTGCCAATAAAGACTTTGTGCGTCAAAATAGGAAGTGTCAGGAGTTGGTTTTCAATTTTTCTTGACTCTCCTTTTGTTGGGCTATACGACCTCAGGAGCCAGGTCATAAGCGGTTACTTCTAGAAGCAAGAGCTGGTGGGATTTGGATGAGGTTTTCCTTCACTAGTTCAGGTGATCAGTAAACCGAGAGAAGTAAATCAAAACTCAAACATAATAAAAATAAAAAGAGGATACGTTAAAGTATGAAAACATCATATTAAGTCGAAATTTGCTATCGGAGCAATGTTAAGCGTTTTGCTCATTGGAGCTAATTCAGCCCCTTCTATGGCGCAAGATGAAGATGCTCAAATGGAGAATGACTGGATTGCTAACATTTATATCAGTCCCCTAGGTCTTTTACTAGGTTCTGCTAATTTGAGTGCTGAATTCAAAGTAGCAAAGTCTTTCACATTGGGTCCTAAAGTTAGCTACGGAAGCGTTTCAAGTGGCACATTATCAGCGACAAATTTAGGGTTTGGAGCAGAAGCTGCGTTTTATCTTGGAAATCCTGCCTTCACTGATTCTTGGTTTATCAATCCGTTTTTTGAGTACATTTCGACTTCAAGAAATAGTCTATCTTCCTCTGGTTTTGGTTTGGGTGTGAACTTCAACTACGGATGGTTTTGGGAGTCCGGTTTCAACATCGCCTTGGGGCTAGGGATTCAGTACCGAAGCGTTGACTATACTGAAGTCGGTCTTTCATCCATATCTGCAATTTTACCAAGCGTGCGATTTAGCTTGGGATTTGCGTTCTAAGCTGATTGATTAGATCGTTAAGATTTCTAAAAAGGCGCATAACCGTCACGGGTGATGCGCCTTTTTTTTTATAATTTGTTTTAGTGGTGGGAGACGGCTGAAGCCTTTATTAAGGTAAGTGTTAGACCATTAAAGTTATTTTTTGAATTTTTGAAAGTGATCTACCAACTGTTCTAAACGGTGAATCACACCGGAAACGGTTTTATCCATTTTGGCAGCGATCGCCAGACCTGCTGCGTATTCATGACCACCGCCTCCTAGTTCCATTGCAACACGATTGATGACGATTTGACCTTTTGATTTGATTGAAACTCGAATGTCTCCGTTATCTTCCTCTCTAAAAAGACAAACAATCTCAGCATCTCGTAGAAGAAGTAGTAAATTTAAGAACGATTGAGTGTCATCTGCTGAAGCACGATGCTTTTTCCGAAGCGATAGTTCCATTTCAAGCCATGCAATTTTTCCTTGTGCAGCAGTTTTCACGTTCTTAAGCATCTCCCCTAAGAGCTGAATGTGAGAGACTTGCTTTGATGAGTAAATATTTTGATAGACTTCTTCGGGGTTAATGCCTTGTTCAATCATCTCTGCTGCGATTCGATGAGATTCAGGTGTGGTTCGAGAATAGCGAAAACTATTCGTGTCGGTCATGACGGAAACATAAATCCCTAAAGCAACCTCTTTATTGATTTTTGCCGCTTTCCATTCTCTAAATAAATGCATTAAGAGTTCCCCTATGGAACTCGACTCGATATCTGCGACGACCTTTGCGTGAGGTGGATAGGTGATCTCTTTGTCATCTGATGGAAGGTTTGGGTGATGATCTAAAAAAACAATTCGCTTGGCACGTAATGACAACTCGCTCCAAAGCTTGCCGAGTCTTCGTGGATCGTTTGTGTCCACAATGACCCAAAGGTCAAAAGTATCCCAAATTTCAACCTCTCCCGGACCTCTCAAAACTTGCTTTTTCGGGTCTAAAAATTGATATCGAGATGGGAGACGATCTGGATTATAGACTTTAACGGTCTTTTTAGCCCGCTTTAGGTAATGAAATAAAGCACTTTCGGCCCCTAGGCCATCTCCGTCAGGCAACTGGTGGGTTGAAACTAAGATTCGCTTCGATTGCGATAGGAGCGTTTTAAACTCTGTAAAATCTTTGCGCGTTTTCTTTGTCTTTTTTGGGCTCAAGAAACGCCTCCTACGCTCCGACGAGTTCTTTGTACAGCACTATGGGTTTAAAAGAAAAAAAAGCTGATAAAACAAAAGCCGAATTTGATCCTCTGCAGATCATTATCGACGAGCATCTCTTAAATAGCGCTGAGAACAGTTCTCATTCTATCACACAGCGAATTGAGCTCATGGATAAAATCATCAAGGAATACTTAGCCTACATTCGAAAACTAGGCATTTATGTTCCCGTAGATTTTCAGAAACCTGTAGTAGAAGAGCTTGGCGTTAAAATCAATGAAATCATCTCAAAGAAAATGTATGGCTGCCTAAGCTTAGAAGAATACCAATCTAAAAACCCAAGTCATCAAAAGAAAAAAGCTAAGAAAAAATATCAATCACTACAAAAAATTGACACAAAGAAACTTGGAAAATAATTCCTAGCTAAGATAGCATAGGATCGATGCGTCCTTTTCTAACGATTCTATCAGTTATCTCATTCTTAGCGACTTCGTGCACAGAGCCTAGGATTGTGAGTCGTGACCATCGTCCTCATCTTTCAGAAAATTTTGCCTCCTTGAATGCAATTTGGGAGAAAAAAATTCTAGGAAGAATCACCGACTTAAAAGTAGCACATAAAACCGCTTCGATTCTGATTGCTGCTGTTCCAGACTATGATCAAGTGAAAACGCTTCGGAGACCTGTGACACAGCTTTGGAATGCACAGGGAAGACTCGTATGGCAAAAAGTCATGCGCTCTCGTGTCAGAAAACTTGCAGTGTCAGATGATCATCACTGGACCGCACTTGCGACTTATGATGAAAACTTGAGGTGGATCAATCAAAAAGGAAAAGAGGTCTATCGAGTTCCAAAAACGTTTTGTACACCAAAATTTTTGAATCAAAAAAAACAATTGTTTTGTTTTTATGATGATGAATCACATGCAGGATTGGGTTATCGGGTTTTTGACTACCAGGCTAAAGAGGTCGTTCGATATCCAACAGAGAAAGATGTGATTGGATTTGATTTTTCGAGTGATGAAAGCTTTTTGGGAGTGGCTTACGCTCAAGGGGAATTTGAATTTTTTGATTCCGAATACTGTCGAATTTGGAGTTCGTCAGTGCCTGGAGAAATTATTGATTTAACCGTCTCTAATGGACCACGGCCAAAGCTAGCAGTGTTATTCCAAAAAGGTTCGAAAAAGACCGGTTGGAAAGGACAAAGGCTTGTATTTTTTGACTCCCAAGGAAAAGTCCTGTTGCAAACATCAGATTTTCCTGAGGGTCATCGAATCGATTTTCACCCAAAAGGTCAGGCACTTTATTTAATTGGAAATCAGAATCAAGGCCAGCATTTGACGATGATGAGTTTTTCCCCGAAATTACGAGGCTTCCAGCGTCCCGAGCCTCTGGTTTTTTATGAGCATGAAGGTGACTTTCCTAAAAAACATCAACTTCAAGACGGGAGCATTTGGGTTGATTTTGAAAAAATAAGCATTCCTTATGAGCCAGGAAAAAAGATGAATCATGTTTTAGGGTTTGACCTCACTGGAAAACTTAAGTGGAGTGCCCCACTTTCGGTGGGAGAAGGACTTTTTCTCTACGGTCTGGCAGAGGATCGAGAGGGAAAAAAAATCGCGATCAGTTCGGACAATTCAACGCTTCGTCTTTTTTCTGTGCATTAGAATGCTTTTTTGCGTTTTCCAGAAGAAAGAATTCCCAACATATCGCGGTACTTTGCAACAGTACGTCTGGCAATATTGACATTTTGCTTTTTCAAAAGCTCAACAATTTTTTGATCAGATAACGGATGTTTTGGGTCTTCATTGTTGACAAGAGTTTTAATTTTTTGCTTCACTGCTTCACTCGCAACTGAATCAGAGCCATCAGCTGAATTAATGCTTGAGTTAAAAAAGTATTTAAGCTCAAAAATTCCCACAGGTGTGTGGACATACTTGTTTGTAGTGACTCGGGAGATAGTTGATTCATGCATTCCGATATCATTTGCAACATCTTTTAAAATCATCGGTTTTAAGCACTGAACACCTTTTTCAAAAAAATCACCTTGTCTTTTAGTGATTGCTTCGGTGACCTTGTAAATTGTTTTTTGACGATTGTGGATGGAACGAATTAACCACATTGCAGAGCGAAGTTTGTCTTGAACATACTCTTTGGTGACTTTATTCGCCTTTTCTCCTGATCCTGAGTTTTTATCCTTATTCGTTAAAATATTTTTATAGTAATTTGAGACTTTAAGTTTGGGCAAGCCATCCTCATTTAGGACGATGACAAACTCACCTCCCACTTTATACACATAAATATCTGGAGTAATGTAATGTGTGTCTGCGGTTTGAAAAGCTCGACCAGGTTTTGGTTCAAACTCCATGATGACTTTCGTTGCATTCACGACATCATCGAGTTGAATGCTCAGTGCTTTTGCAATCGCAGAGTAGTTTCTCTTTTCAAGGTTCCCTAAGTGTTCATCAATAATTTTTTCCACAAGCTCATTTTTAGGTTCGAGGTGCTTTGCCTGAACAGCAAGGCATTCTTTAAGGTTTCTAGAACAAACCCCGAGGGGATCAAAATTTTTAACAATGTTGAGGACTTCTTCAGCATCTTCTAAATCAATTTTAGCCTCCTCTGCTAGGTCCTCAAGGTTTGCTAAAAGGTAGCCATCGTTGGAGAGGTTGCCGATCATCAGCTCACCCAGTCTCTTTTCATTATCGGCTAGTGTGACCATCGAAAGCTGCCAGCGAAGATGATCTTCAAGACTAGTGGTGCGAGTGAGTGCATTCTCGAAACTTGGAAGTTCATCATTGACCTCACGCATTGAGGGTGCGGTGGAGGGGAGTTGCTGAGAGTCTTCGAGATAAGACTCCCAATTAAAATCGTCATCTTTTGACGGGATTTCGGCAGATTCTTCGGTCTTATCTGCCTTTTGGCCTTCTTCGGCTTCATTCCCGTCTCGGAGGCGTTCTTCATCTTGTTCTCCGAGTTCCTCTAAAACTGGGTTCTCTACAAGCTCTTGGTTGATCAATTCAGCAAGTTCTTGTCGATTGAGTTGTAATAGCTTGATCGCTTGCTGAAGCTGAGGCGTCATCACCAGCTGCTGGCTGAGCTTTAAGGACTGTTTTAATTCTAAGGCCATGACTCTCTTCCTCTCATTCGCTGCATCGGGGCAAACTCATCGTGGTGCTGCCAAAGGTTCGGCAAACGAACCACAGCTCCACCCATTGTCTTTGCCGTGCTCATTCTCTACTTCTTCTGCGTCCCTTAAAACTCACTAGGAGAGCTTGAATTTTTCGCCAAGGTATTTTTCTCGTGCCGATCGACTCGAGGCAAGCTCTTCAGGTGACCCCTTTTCTAAAATTTTACCATCGTTCAAGAGATATCCCAAATCGCAAATCTGTAATGTTTCTCGTACGTTATGGTCAGTGATCAAGATTCCGATGCCCCGTTTCTTGAGAATTTCTATCATTTTTTGAATCTCCCCTACGGCAATGGGATCCACTCCTGCGAAGGGCTCGTCGAGTAAAAGAAATTTGGGATTGAGTGCAAGGGCCCGAGCCACTTCCACCCGTCTGCGCTCCCCTCCAGAGAGTGTGAATCCTTTTTGGTGGCCAATGCTATTGAGTGCGAACTCATCTAAAAGTCGATGGAGTCGTTCCTTGCGATCATTTTCTGAGAGCTCCAAGGTCTCTAAGACAGTGAGAATGTTCTCTTCGACGGTCATTTTCCTAAAAACCGAGGCTTCTTGAGGAAGGTAGGCAATGCCCTCTTTAGCACGAAGATACATCGGAAGGTGGGAGATATCTTTGCCATTGAGGCTCACTTGACCTGAATCTGCCTGAATTAGGCCAACCACCATGTAAAATGAGGTGGTTTTTCCAGCACCATTGGGTCCAAGAAGGCCCACAATTTCTCCTGAGCTCACTTCAAAGCTCACTTGCTTTACGACAGTCTTTCCTTGAAATGCTTTTACAAGGTCTCGAGCAATGAGTTTTGCCTGTGGGGCTTGTTTTGAGCTCTGCTGAGCTTGGTTAGTGTGTTGATTCATTTTCTTCCCCTTCGCTATAGGCATTGCTTCGATCCACTTCAACGATGTCGGTGTCTCGATTAATTTTAATGACCTCACCCGTTACGGTGTCTGGACCTTGATAAACTTGAGGGAGTTTTCTTAACAAAATAACATTCTTTTTTTTGATAAAATCTGCCTGTCCGCAAGTGGCATAGCGGATTTTTTCTTTTTCCTCAGTCTCTTCAATATAAACATCATCATAAGCGACGAGGTAGTTAATTTCATTGTTTTGATCGTCCTCGTAATGCAGCTTAGCCCAGCGTGACTGAATGAAAGTGTCTGGCTGATGGATCAATACAAATCGCTCCTGAACGGGACGGTCCGGCTGCATATAAAATCGAGCAATTTTATCGGTGCGATCGATCAAGCTATAATCAGATTGTATGAGAGTGGTTTCTTTCACCCTTTCTTGGGTTTCTTCGTTGAGGCGATGTCGAATGAGTGTGAAAAAAACATCTTTTGGAAGTTTAATTTCGTTTTTTTGCATTTTGTAGTCGAGTCCAAAGCTTTTAAATCGGATTTCTTGATCT
The DNA here is from genome assembly GCA_964387255.1 of uncultured Oligoflexia bacterium. Classification (GTDB taxonomy): domain Bacteria; phylum Bdellovibrionota; class UBA1018; order UBA1018; family CAUJDS01; genus CAYLWK01. The sequence goes on along the minus strand of CAYLWK010000339.1, from coordinate 861 downwards.
TCTCCCTTTTCGCCTTCTCCTCTTACTTTGAATTTTTCTGTGATTTTAATATTCCGGTGTGTGGGATAGTATTTTAAATATTGGCTGTAGAGCTTAAATCCATCAGGGAAAGTTGTCACCACGTCACCGAAGACCTCGAGCTCCTTTTGGTTCAAGTAGTATTTCGCCTCTTTTCCTGTGATCACGGTGGGAGGGCCACTTGCGTTAAATAAAAAAGCTTTGACTGTTCTGGCATGAACTAGGTTTTCTTGATTAAACATATTGGCAGTTTTTGAAATCAACTTCCAAAGACGCTCTTCACCAGAAGTAGAATTGTAGTAAAAATCCTTGAGCTTATAGTCAGGAATTTTTTCGTGAGGAACGCCTGGCGCTAGCACAGGGGGCTCTGCCATTTGAGGAGCCAGTACTTCTTGGGGATCAAGTTCACCCCAGATTTGATTAGATTCAGACTCCTCAAGGGATTTCGGTGTGAGAAGTGTGAAATAAAGGAAAATCAAGGTCCCTAGGAACACGAGTAAGAACAGGCGTAGCCATGAGGTCGTCTTTTTTGACGTCGCTGGATTCATGTTTATTGACTTTACCCTAGACTGAGCCCAATGCCGATGATTTCATGAAGGGTAAAAGAGGCTTGCGGTGTCAGCCTGTTTGAATGATAACTACCTCTTGCCCCGAAGACAGTGACTCAGGTGGTGATGCAGCCCATGGACTTACAAAAATTTGAACAACGAAAAAAAGATCATATTACTCAGTCATTAAGGGATGAGAATCAAGCCACCGGTGGAGCACGGTTTGAAGATGTGCGACTGATCCATGAAGCACTTCCTGAGATTAATTTTGATGAGATCACTTTGGAAACCAAGC
>CAYLWK010000338.1:0-6136 GCA_964387255.1 uncultured Oligoflexia bacterium | reverse complement strand
GACGAATCCACCAAGTTGCATAAGTCGAGAACTTATACCCACGACGATACTCAAACTTATCCACAGCCTTCATGAGACCAATATTGCCTTCTTGAATCAGATCCAAAAACTGCAACCCACGATTGGTGTATTTTTTAGCAATCGATACCACCAGCCTTAAGTTGGCTTCAACGAGCTCAGACTTAGCCTGATCTGCTTTTCGCTCTCCAATAGAAAGAGAGTCATTGAGCTTTTTTAACTGAGCTGCCGTAGTTCCAGACTCTTCCTCAAGCCGATTTAAACGCTTTTCAATTTCTTCATCATTTTCTAAAAGTTGTGCCAGCTTTTCTTGAGTCGTCTCAAGCTCTCGACAAAGCGTCTTTAAATCATCGCCGCCTTTTTTGAAACGCTTGATAATCTCTTTCATTTCTTTTGCTTCTTTGATCAAAAGAAAATCATAAATTTTCTTTCGCTCATCAGTCAGCGCTTTTCCTCGGTCATAGTAGCTCTTAATGTCACCCGCTAGTACAGAAATTGTCTTCCGGTTAAACGCCACTTCAGCAAAGGCTTTTTCAATAATCGTATCTTTTTTCTGAAGCTCTTTTTTAAATTTTTCTTTTTCCTTCACACTGAGCTTTTTTAACTGCCCCGTCTCTGGATCTCTCAATACTTTTTCTTCGTAATTGAATTTACTCTTAACTTTTTGAATGGCCGCCAAAACTTTTTCTAAATAAGCCCTTTCATCTTCCTCAGTGACTTCATCCTCAACCCCTCGGATGACATCTTTCACTTTAGTTCGGCCAGTTTCTAAACGATCACCCAATTCAATTAAAGCAAGCTTCCCAAGCTTTGAATTAAGTAGCGCTCCAAGAATTTCTTTCTCACCAGCTTCAATGCGTTTCGCAATTTCAACTTCACCTTCTCGAGTGAGAAGCGAAACACTTCCCATTTTCTTCAGATAAAGTTTTACGGGATCAGCACCTCGTGCATAACCCGTATCTTTCGTTTGAACAGGAGTTGGTGTTGAAGACTCCGTTGAAATCTCAGCAATAGAATCCGAGTCATCTGAATCGTCTGAAGAATCATCAGAGTCGGTGTCATCATCATCACCTGAATCTCCTTTTTTTCCTTTCGAAGAATCAATGACTTCAATCTCGTTTTCAGAAAGGAGCATCATGATTTCATCAACATCTTCAGGCTTGGTAATTTCTGGAGGAAGAAGTTCATTCACTTCTTCGAAATTAAGAAAGCCACGCTGAACCCCAAGCTCAAGCAACTTCTTGAGATCTTTTGCATTTAACTTGGTTTGCGTGCTAGTTTGAGAAGAAGTCGCAGCAGATGCGCTCGACTTACTGGGTCGTTTCGATTTGGAAGTTTTTTTAGCCTTGGTCATGGAACGTCCTAAATTCGTCTATTTTTCGCCTAACGTCAAGATATTCTTGCATAAGTTGATTGTATTTTAACGCCTCCCCTGGCGTTAAACCCCGCGTCTCTACTTTTCTTTCTTGCGAAAATCGTGCCCACCATTTCAAAAGCTGCTGCCCCAGCGCATGCCTGAGTTCTATTTCATTCACATGGTCGGGATGACTCATGAACGCTTCATAAATAGCCGCCTCGACCCCTGAATGCGCCCCTCGTTCCTCTTCTACCAATGCTTTGCCTCGATCCAAATCCGGTCCGGATTCCAATGATCGCCCTTCAAACATCTTAATAAGCCAATTTTGAATCTTCGGATGCTCAAAGAGCTGCGCAAGAGTGACCCCAGAAGGCAAAATGGCACTTAAATTTTGCCAAAGCCTATGAAATTTTTTCCAATGAACAATGCCCATGAGGATCATTTTTTCTTTGCGACTCACAGAGTCTTGAGAACTTGAGCTCTTTCGAATTCCACTTGCTTGTCTCCGAGACCAAGAAGATGACGACGAAGCCCCCCTAGGTCTCATTGAATTTAATTGAGTCTGTTTGAAAGAACCCCTGGGGGACATGAAGGGTGGCGCTCCAGGGGGGGCATCCAATCCAGACCGAGTCGGTTTCCAATTCGAAACCGCTGCAGCAACGACGGAGGCCTCAACCCCAAAGAGTTTCATCAAACGCTCTGCCCTTAAACTACGATCCACTGCGCTAGGCATTTTTTCAATCCATCCCCCTAACTCTTTTAAAATTTCTGAAAGCGTGTGAGTTCGCTTAATCTCATCAGACTCATCGGTCCATTTTCGATGACGAGCTTCGATTAACGAGTCAATAAGAGGCTGGGCAGATTGGATCAATCCCAAAAGCTGTTTTTTCCCGTCAGCACTTTTTAAAAGATCATCCGGATCCATCTCTTCTGGTAAAAATGCTCCAAACACATTCTGAGCAGTCGAAAACCCTACTTCCATTCCTTTTTTCATGGCTCGTTTTCCGGCTTCATCTCCATCAAAAAGTAAAATCACACGATCTGCTAACCGGCCCAACCCCTTTAAATGCTCGGACGTCAGAGAAGTTCCACACGTCGCCACAGCATTTTTAAAGCCTGCTTGATGCAATGCAATCACATCAAAAAACCCCTCCACCACAATGGCTTCATTTTTCTCTTGAATGTGCTTTCTCGCCTGAAAAAGACCATAAAGCGCTTTGCTCTTATGAAACAAAAAAGAATCTGCAGAATTGAGGTACTTCGGATTGCCAGAAAGCGCTCGTCCTCCAAATGCAATCACTTTTCCCCTTAGGTCCAAAATTGGAAAAATAATGCGATCACGAAATAAATCATAAAAACCTTCTTTTGACTTTGTGCTCTTACGAATCACACCAAGGGTTTCAGCCATGGCCAGTGGAGCTTTGGCTTTTTTTAAGTGCTGATACAAAGATTCCCACTCATTTTGAGCATATCCGAGATAAAACTGCTCCTGCACCTCAGCCGTTAACCCACGATCTTTTAAATAGTTTTTTGCCGTAGCACTGTCTTGAAGCTTGCTTCTAAAATAAGTGGCAATAAATCGATTCAAACGAAAAGCCGTTTGATTTTGCTGCGCACTCGCCCCAGCGCCTGACCCTTTCTGAAGCTGAACAGCAATGCCCGCGCGCTCAGCAAGATCTTGCAATGCTTCTGGAAAAGGCAATCCATGAATATCCATCACAAACCGTATGACGTCACCCCCGGCCTGGCAGCCATAACAGTAATAGAGCTGTTTTGAATCGCTGACACTGAAAGACGGCGTTCGCTCTCCATGAAATGGACAAAGACCCATCAGCTGAGAGCCTGATTTTTTTAAAACCACATGCTCAGAAATCACCTCAACGATATTCACCGCGTCTTTGACTTGTCTAACGATCTGCTGTGAAGAATGGGTGTCCTTACTCATGCTTCACTCCGTTGTATGACATTTCTTTTCCAAACTCCAAGACCTGAATCAAGATCAACTGATCTCATTCAACTCAAGCCTTCATCATGAATCTCTAGGTGATCTAACTAGGCTTCGGCATGCGACTCACCCCTGGACTGCCTTCGATGTAAAACCGCCACTTTCGATCGACTGCTTTTTTAATGCCGATGCGTGAGCTCCTTGCCACCATGTGTGGATAAAAACCATCACGATACAGTCTAAATCGAGGCCCAAAAAGACCCTCTCGATTATCGCTCATCTGAACCCCCAGCGCTTGTGTGAGCCGACCTGGACCGTTCAGCCACTCTTTCTTGAGCGAACTTTTTCTTCGCCGCTGTAGCCAAAGCTCTCCTTCAACTAACTCAGCACCTCGAATCAAGACAGCTCCTGCTCGATCAGCAGGCTCTGTCACAAAATTGAGCATCTCATACATCCCATAGATAAAATAAACATAGGCAATCCCACCCGTTTCAAACATCGGTGCACACCGAGGGGTTATACCTCGATAGGAATGCGATGCAGGATCATCGGCAGAATAAGCTTCCGTCTCAACAATTCGGACACAAGTGAACTGGTCAGAGTCCCGCTCTTTCACTCGAAGCAAGGTCCCTAAAAGACGCTCCGCTACCGACACGGTATTCTCTAAGAAAAAAGAAGGGCTCAAAGGCTCCCAACTAGGATGTTTTTTCTGAAACTCGCTTTCGAACACTCTCACTGACTCGTTTCCCATCGGCGCGTCCTTGGACTTTGGGCATGATGGCTTGCATCACTTTTCCCATTTCTTTGGGGCTGGAAGGGTTCACTTCGTCAACCGTCGCATTCACGATTTTCTCCAACTCCTCATCCGTTAATTGAGGCGGTAAAAAACTTTGAAGAAAGTCGAGTTCCGCTTGCTCTTTGGCGACAAGATCCTCTCGTCCACCTTTTTGAAACTGATCAATGGAGTCTTTACGCTGTTTGATCGAGGTAGAAACAATCTTTTGAAAATCCTCATCGCTGCAATCAATGCGCTCATCGATCTCTTTTTTTCTCACTGCGGCATGAAGACTGCGAGCAAACTGCACAGTTTCTTTGTCACCTGCTTTCATGGCTGTTTTTAACTGTTCTGAAAGCTTCTTTTTCAACTCTGACATGAGACTCCTCCGTCGCTATCCAAGTAACCCCATAGGACCCCTTAGCTGAGTTTTTTCAGGGTAACTGCACTCTCCTGCTCTAAAAGAGACTATTTTGTTTTCTTTTGTTTTTTAATGAGACGCTTACGAGCTGCTGCTTGCTTTTTTTTCTTCTTCACAGAAGGCTTTTCATAAGCTTCGCGTTTTCGAACTTCTGAGAGGATTCCTGCCTTTTCACACTGTTTTTTAAATTTCTTGATTGCAGATTCGAACGAATCTCCATCTCTGACTACGATTCCAGGCATATTATCACCTCCTCTCTTCCGTTTGGTCACTTAGAGGATCAACGTTAAAGCTGACCCGGTGTTAAATCATCACGAAATGAACTCGGGTTCTATCATAGAATTTTAAGATTGCCATTGAATTAACGAGGCTCCGCTCCCTTGACGATCCTCCAAAACACTCAACTGAGGAAATTGAGCCGCAATCCGCTCTCTCCACTGAGACGCTTCCGAGCTAGGAACCAGGCAATGAATATTTGGACCTGCGTCCAGTGTCACCATCGGGGGATCATTTCGTTCCAGCTCACCACTGAGCCACTCAAGCACTGAAAGTGTTGCCGGCTGCCAATATGTAAAAGGCTTTGAAGCCGTGTGAAATAGACTATGCATCTCCCAAGACTCTCGCCAAACCTCCCACGCAAGCGTCTGACGGTCATTTGAAGATAGAGCCTTTTTAATTCGTTCCAATCGCTCCGTTGCTCGATTCACGCGCTGATTCCATAATGGGGAACTCAACACACGCTCATGTGCTTGAGACGAAGAAACTTTTTTTTCCTTCTGATCCACTAAAATCACAAAATCTGTCAACTCTGGCAGTACACTCGGGATTTCCGTGACGGTATCTTCACTCTCGCTCTCGTCCTGAACAGTGGGTTGCCACTCCACCCAAGGGCCCATCAAAGACCGACACGAACTTCCAGATCCCTCGCGAGAGAGCTTGGCAACTGCTTTTTTAAATTCTACTTGTTCCCAAGCTTTTTCAAACTCAGTTCGATCCGAAGCAAAATAAGCAGCTGTTGCTAAAGTAAGGGCCGAAAAACTGGATGCACTCGAAGCAATGCCCGCTCCTGCTGGAAATCGACTCGCACACCGAATCTCCACGCCCTTGGAGTGATCAAGCGCCAATCGCTTCAACCCAAACGATTCGAACCAAGCCGTGTCCATTTTCGTTTCACATCGTTTAAAATGACGAACAAATCGTTCTTGTCCCGCTTCACTGAGCTTGCTGACTGGTGGCTTTAACCCAAGCCCTTCTCCCACAGGAAGGGCATGGTTTAACTTTACTTCCCCAGACTCAAGTGTTTTAGTTTGCTCGATTTGAGCGATCGAGGCCAAATGATTCAAAGTAAGAGAAAGGCTGGCATTTGCTGGAAGATTTATTTCGGCCGAAGTCTTTCCCATGTACTTCACAATAGCAATATTTGAAGGAGACTGTGCTTGAACCCGTTTCATAATGACTTCTTTTCTAATCCTTTTTCAGGTTTCAGCCCCTCCGTGATGAGTTTTAATCCACGTTGTTCAGCAACTTCAAGAATTTTACGTTTCCGATCTAGTCCTTTGGCTCCATAGACGGATGTCAAAACTAAAATCACGTCGGACTGCAACGCACCTGAGCCTTTTA
>CAYLWK010000337.1:0-4932 GCA_964387255.1 uncultured Oligoflexia bacterium | reverse complement strand
CTGAAGCCTCAGAGATCTCAAAAGAGGCTGCAAAAAAAGCGAGTGACACAAATGCAACCATCACTGACTTAGGCGAAAAATCGCAAGAAATCGGCAATGTGATTAAAGTGATTAGTTCTATTGCACAACAAACAAATCTTCTAGCACTCAATGCAACGATTGAGGCAGCCAGAGCAGGTGATGCTGGAAAAGGCTTTGCTGTGGTGGCCAATGAGGTTAAGGAACTCGCTCGTCAAACGGCTAAAGCAACTGAAGAAATTACCAATAAAATTGGAGCCATTCAAGACTCTACGAAAGGCGCTGTTTCAGCCATTGGAGACATTTCTGAAGTCATTGAGAAAGTAAATAATATTTCAATGTCGATTGCAGCTGCTGTTGAACAACAAACGGCAACAACGAACGAAGTTAGCCGAGTGGTTCAAGAGTCAAGTAAAGGTGTAGAAGGAATTGCTCAGACCGTGAAAGTTGTCGCAAATGCAGCCGATCAGAGTTCAACGGGTGCAAATCAAACATTAGATGCCGCAAAAGACTTAAGTTCTCTTGCTCAGAAACTCAAAGAACTCGTCGATCAGGTAGAGGTGTAATGACTTTCAGTGACAGCTTCACTGAGTGTGGAAAGTAGGCATTTTGAGAGTTCTAGTTGTTGATGACTCGATTGTTTTTCGATCACAGATCAAGTCTGCATTGGAGTCTCACTCGGACATAGAGGTCGTGGGAACCGCCGCTAACGGCAAGATCGCTTTAGATAAGCTTTCTCAATTGAGTGTCGACCTGGTAACCCTGGATTTAGAAATGCCTGAACTCAATGGAATCGAAACTCTCAAAGAAATGCGAAAAAGAGGGTTCGACACTAAAGTCATCGTATTTTCTTCAAAGTCGAAACAAGGCTCGGAAGCCACACTTGAAGCCCTCACCTCGGGTGCTCAGGACTTCTTAGCAAAACCAAGTGGTGAGAACCTTTCGATCGAAACTGCAGGTGATGCAATACGAAAGCAATTGCTTCCTAAGGTGATTCAGTTCATTGCTAGCCGGCCCGAGATGGTTGACCCACTTTCCGAAAAAGTAAAAACCGATTCAGTTGTAGTCAATCAAGCGTCAGCTCAGAGTCAGTATTTGCGTAAAACCATTGATACGTTTAACCCAAGTCTGATTGTGATTGGAAGCTCGACAGGAGGGCCAGCTGCACTGGAAAAGATCTTTACTGGCCTCAAAGGGACATTGAAGATTCCAATTGTGATTTGCCAACATATGCCTCCCATTTTCACTGCCTCTTTGGCAAAACGGCTTCACCAAATCACAGAAATTGAAGCGAAAGAAGCAAGCAACCTCGAGACAATTGAAAACAAGATCTATATCGCACCGGGTGATTTTCATCTCACCATTGGAGGTGATGAGAAAAATCGGTTTTTTAAAACAGACCAACGTCCTTTAAGAAACTCTGTGCGCCCAGCCGTAGATCATCTTTTTGAGACAGCTTCAGAGGCTTATCAATCTAAATGCATGGGGATTGTTTTAACTGGGATGGGAGATGACGGTGCCATTGGCTGTGATGTGATCAAGAAAAATGCTGGTGGCGTGATGATACAGAATAAAGCAAGTTGTGTGGTTTTTGGAATGCCTGGAGCAGTGTTTCAACTGGGAGCGTATGATCAACAAGGCGATCTAGAACAAATCAAAAGCCAAATCAAAAGGATGGCTTTTAAGTAGTAACGTTGGAAAGGATAGAAAATGAAGCTTTTTGGCGAATACCTTGTTGAGAAAAAAATTATTACCGAAGAACAACTAACGAGTGCCTTAGTTGAACAGATCAAGAATCAACCCAGTGTGGTGGAAATTATCCATGATGAGAAGCTCCTAAAACCAAACGAAATCTTGTCAATTTTAGGGTATCAAACAAAAAACAAGCTCTCATTTATTACCGCCGCCAAAACACTCAACCTATGGTCCGAAGAGATTGGTAAACGAGTCGAAAAGGTCACTTTCTCAAAGAGAATCCCGATCGGACAGATGCTTCTCAAGCAAGGAAGTGCTGAGTTTCAGACGATGATTGATGCTTTAGATGATTTCTTAAGTGAATCTGGCTCACAAAAAAAGGCGCCTGAGAGCTCCAGTATTGCTCCTGATCAGTCCAACGAACCCCAAAAAACTGCTCCAAAGCTAGCTGGGGAATTTGATGATGAGGATTTAAAAAATCCTCCTGAAGAGATGATCGAAACTTTTGCTGAGAATATCTCAGAAGATCACTATTCGAAGTGCATTAGTCAGATAGAAACGCTCGAAAATGAGGCTCATCACGATGCAATAAAGAACGATCCAGAAACTTTCACCCAGCCAATTCATTTTTTCTTGCACACCTATCGAGGAAGCGCTCGATTTTTAGAACTTGAAAAAGTTGAAAGTCTAGCAGCACGATCTGAGGAGCTTTTAGAACTCGTGAAATCTAAACTTGGAGAAATAAAGCCCTCTGTTTTAAGTAAATCGAGTGAAAGTTTAGAAAAGGCAGTCAAAAAACTTTGGGCTGTTAAAGAAATGCTCACCAAGCTGGGATCCCACGATGCACTTTGGAAAGACGAAGATTTTTTAAGAGAGTTCGATCTCGTTCATGACGAGATTGAAATAGCCAAATTTGATGTTGAAGTCGGATAGTTTTTAACTGGGAGAATGATTCATGGCAAAAATAGTGTCGATTGACGACTCAAAAGCGGTTCATGCTTTTTTAGGAGAGTGTTTTAAAGAAACGAATCATCAGGTCGAGCATTTCACAGAAAGCCCCAAGGGGTTAGAGTATGTTTTAGATCAAAAAGACACGATCGACCTCGTCTTACTTGACTGGGAAATGCCTGAACTCACCGGTCCAGAGGTTCTCACCAAGCTCGTAGAGGGTGGCTTTACGAAGCCTGTGATCATGCTGACTTCTAAAAATGATGTTGAGGATATCGCCTCTGTCCTTGAAAAGGGGGCAAAGGAATACATCATGAAGCCTTTTACTCGAGATATTGTCCTTGAAAAGATCAGTCCATTTTTAAAGTAGCTACCGGAGATTTTGCCAGATGCCACTCACGAAAGAACAGTTTAAATTTTTTGCCGACTTCATAGAATCTAATTTGGGAATCGTCTATGGAGACACCAATGCCTATCAACTCGAGAATCGCATTCGGGAAATTTCAAAAAGTCTGGAAATGAAAGATGAGACTGAGCTTTATTTGAAAGCGAAATCGGGAATCACAGGTCATTTGAAGCAGCTTCTTTTGGATACTGCAACCAATAATGAAACTTCGTTTTTTAGAGATCCAAAGGTATTTAATGCCATAGAGAATCGAATTTTCCCCGAGCTGATTCAGGCAAAGCCTGCCACGGACACCATTCACATTTGGTCAGCAGCATCAAGCTTTGGGCAGGAGCCCTACACCTTAACCATGATCATCAGTGAGCTTGCTTCAAAAAAACCTTCCCTTCAAAATTTCAGTATTCTAGCAACGGACATTTCAAAGAAGGCTCTCGACCGAGCATCACAGGGGCTCTTTTCGCAATTAGAAATTCAACGGGGACTCCCTGCTCCTCTCATGGTCAAATACTTTACTAAAACTGAAGATAATCAATGGCAGATCAAACCTGAGCTTAAACGAATGATTCAGTTCAAAGAACTCAATTTGCTTAACTGCGCAGGTGTATTTGGAGAGTTTGATTTGATCCTATGCCGCAACGTATTAATTTATCAACGCGACGAAAAGAAAAAAGAAATCATTCGGTACATGACCTCCAAACTAAAACCAGGGGGGTTTTTAATCATGGGTGCTACGGAGAGCTTGGTGGGTTTATCTGATGCCTATGACCAGATCATGTACGAAGGTGCTGTGATCTATCAAAAGAAAAAAGACTAAGCCAAAATCCATAAAGTTGATCCGTTTTCAGTGCCAGCTGTTGTTACTTTTTTAACTTGAGCCTTTTTATGTCAGGATCATTTTTTAGGATCAATCTCATTTTAACTATTAACGCTCTTATCCGATAGGTTCTATGGAGAGAGTTTTACTAGTCCATGGGAAGGTTTATTGCATGAGTACTTTAAATACCGCTTTGATCCGAGAATCATTTGACGCTCTGAAGCCCTACGCCTCGGAGTTTGCGACCGATTTTTATCGTCATTTGTTTGATCAACATCCAGAGGCGAAAGGTTTATTTGAATCGGTCTCAATGGAAAAGCAGAAAAAAGCGCTGATTGGAGCGCTAGTGCATGCAGTGGAATTCTTAAATGAACAGAGTCATTTAAAAGACTATTTCCAGAAAATGGGCCGTCGCCATGTGGACTATGGTGTCACATTTCAACACTATGACTGGGTGGGTGACTCATTTATGAGTGTGATGGCAGAGTACTTTAATCAGCACTGGACTGAAGAGCTCAAAGAAGAATGGCTCAAGGTTCTGAACTTTATCGCTACTGAGATGAAAGCGGGAGCACGAGAAAAGATGAAGTTAGATGCGGTGAGTGACCCTGAACCTTCACTCGATGCACTTGCTCAGGACGTTGCTCGTGAAGCCTTGAAACAAGCCATGGAAAAAGCAGTGGACGAGCAACTCAAAACCCTAGCGCGAGAGAAAATCAAAGCCCTGCTCAAAGAAACCTTTGAGCAAGAATCCCAAAAGCTTCTCAATGCCGTCAGGAAAGATCAGGCTGCTTAGTGTATCTTTGAAGCACTTCTGCAATCTCGTCGTCTTTCTTGCGTCATGAATTTATTCAATTTGATTCATTGATCAACTCGATGTGTTTAAAGGGGTGCAAAATCACCACTCGATCACCTTAAATTTCCGTCACCCCCGAGGAACCTCAGAAGAAAAGGTAACTGAGGAGCAAAGCGTCGAGATCATGCAGCTTTCGGAAGGCTTGGAGATCTTCTAAGGGTTTTATAGAAGTGTTTCAGTCTCTTTTCTAGTTCG
>CAYLWK010000336.1:0-5382 GCA_964387255.1 uncultured Oligoflexia bacterium | reverse complement strand
GTTCAACTCGAAGCATATTGTAGATTTCCTGGTCTGGTAAAACAGGAATTCCAACAAGAGGCTTTCCAGATCGAATGGCCTGCAAGTCAAAACAGAAAGTATAGCTAATGTAAGAAATGTGTTTTACACCGCATCGCTCAACAGCAATTTAGTCTCCTGGTGACACTGCATGGCCATTAAAAACCACAAACTTCAAAAGAACTCTCTATAAGTCTAGAGCGGACCTTCCCTCTCTTTGAATAAACGAAGGTAAAAACTATAAACTAGTGTCAAACGGATAAAAAAGCTTTGATGCTGATGTCTTCATCGATGTCAGGCCAATGAATTCCATAGCCACTTGGAGAAATTTCAAAGTGATTTCTTTGTTGCTCTGTTGCATGGACCAGTTTTGGAAACCAAGCGATAGGTATAGACACAATTCTCCCATCACTGATTTCAGCAGTCAGCTGATCGCTCTCAACACTCAGCTTTAAGATCGCCAAATCATCAATCGATTCTTTTTTAGCAGCTAGGACCATGCCATTCATTCCATTTCTCAAGAAACAATTTAATATTTTCTTCAGTTATTTTCAATATTTCAGTTTGATCTTTTGGTCTTAACTGAAACACTTTAGAAAACTCAACAGGATCTAACCAAAGCTTTGCCTCACCCCCTCTGCCAATAACATGAATATGAGGAGGCTCATTTCCTTCTCGTGAATAAAAGAAAAATCGGAATCCGTTTTTACGAAAAACTGTAGGCATTGATTTTCATTAACACTTTTAGAATTCAGTGCCAAACTAAATGAGTTGATATTAAAAAAGGAATTTAAAGCATCAAATTAAAATGACTCAGATCTCAGAACGATGTCCGAGCTTCGGGGGAACCTTTTCAACTATGGAACAGGATTTGATTTGTATCCATATTTTGGGTCCATAAAGACTACCTTATGATCAACACTGCTCCGAATTTAATCTAAAGCAAACAAGCAACGCTAGAAGGTTTCGACTGACGTTGTGGTTCACCTTTAAAAGGGAGTGAGGGATGTTGAAAAGAAAGGCGTTGAAGAAGTTCGAAAGCTAAAGGCTATTGAGATTCAGGATGTTCATAGACAGGAGTCCTAAGAAAAATAGTGATGTATTAGTGAAATTCGATTCTGTGGTGACTAAGATGTTACTGAATTGATCCAAAACTTTCTGCTTCACGCATCAGATTTGCGACTTCTGGATGAGTCTGACCGTTAGATTGTTTCTGCTCAATTTCTTGAAAGGTTAACCAAGCCAACTCAGAAATTTCATCAGGTGTTAGAATTCTAGGCTCTTGTCCGGAAGGAATTTCAACTTGAAACCAGTACAGGTGGTGTTTTTGTGACAAAGCTACATGGTTCATCAAGCTACGAAAATTTTCGACTTCGAGGCCTACCTCTTCTCTAATCTCACGAACCAATGCCATTTCAATAGTTTCGCCTTGCTCGACTTTTCCTGTGACAGGAGCCCATAGCCCACCATCTTCTTTTGCAGGGTTTCGACGAATAAATAAGTAGTGCGAGCCACGCTTAATTATTGCAACCACCACAGGCTTTGGGTTGCTAGGCGGGTCAGAATTTCCAAACTCATTCGAGCAATCATTCGCATTCCCTACCGAAGAAAAAAAAATAATTAGGATTGCTGGCAAAAAATACATATGAATAGCTGATTAATTTTTTTATACTGATTTGCAAAGGTAAATATTCTAAACTAGATGTACTTCAAGCTCCCTAACAAAACAATTCTCCTTGCCAAACTAAACGGAAATTCTGGACAATAACTCTCTAAATCACAAAACTATCACCATTAGTAAAGGCGCTTAAAAAGTGCCTGGCTGATGCAAGTCTCTACCAGAAACCTCGTAAATTAAATGACGAATACTCCTATCTACGAAAAAGACTTTCAATTTCATCAGTCGCACGGCGAGCACCGTCATAAACCTCGAGTTCCGCCTGTAACTCCTGCATCTTTTTCTTAAACCTCAAGCTGTCTCGTTGCCTTAGTAGTTTTTCCGCGGCTTTTCGTATATTTCCTCTACGATATCCCAAGTCACTCAAGCTAATTCCGAGACCCATCTGTTCAACTCGAAGCATATTGTAGATTTCCTGGTCTGGTAAAACAGGAATTCCAACAAGAGGCTTTCCAGATCGAATGGCTTGATAAACGGTGCCATTGCCTCCTTGGCAAACTACCACGTCTGCTATTTCCATCATCAAATCACCAGGGGCGAAGTCTACGCTAAACACATTCTTTGGTGCATTATCGACGGGCTTCAGATTCCCAGTAGTAATAATTAACTGAAAATTCGAATCTCTAAATTCTTCAATGGCAGCATCCACATATTTTCGATTTCCACTGCTCCCCATCGTAACGTAGACAATCGGCCTACTACGATCCAATGAATTAAACCAAACGGGAGGAGGACTCTGAGCCGACCATGTTAGAGGACCAACCTGTTTAAAATGGTTTGGCAACTCGGAAGTGGGTGAATAGGCAGGGAGATCAGCTAAGATATTCAAATCACCCTCCATTGCTTCAAACATGTTTGAGAAAGGGGGAAGATTAAAACTTTCGCGGGCCTCATTCAGTACCTTAGCTCCTTCCCTGAGAAATTGACCTTCGATCCACCTCAAGGGTCGTTGTGCGAGTGGTCTTGTAAGTCTGCTTCTATTCATCCATTGAGTGATCGGTTTTGCCACTCGACCTAGATTCCAACCGCCGACTTTGAAATGCTCAGGAATAATACGATCTCCTTCATAATAGTTTGTCCATGAAGAATTTAAAATTGAGACATGCTTGACTCCAGTAAGTTCAGCTGCTGTACTGACTGTCATTCTTAAATCAGAAATAACCAGATCTGGTTTAACTTCATTGATAAGGGCTATTTCACCTTTAATGTGATCAATAGCAGTTTGTGTCGTATAGTCATTTAATTCTCCATTTTCTGCATTTCTTTGAACAGTCTCTCCATCTAAAGAAACCAACTTGATCACTTCAAATCCTTCAGACTCAACAATCCTGAGGTACTTTCCCTCGCCTGCGAAAGAAACTAAATGACCTCTGCCTCGAAGTTCTCTTGCGATTTCCAAAGGACGAGTCGTGTGTGCCAAAGCTCCGCCAAAAGGCATGATCAAAATCTTTAATTGAAGGTCGTGACTGCTGGTTTTGTCTACGACCTCAAAGCAATTTCCCTCTGCTCTCACCATGAAGAGCGTCATCAAGAAAGCAAAGGCTGTGTAGCTTACTAAAATTTTTTTAAACATGACTGCTGCTGGGATAGCAGGTTGATCTAATTGATTCAATAGGTTGCTTTTAATGCCTTAAAAAAAAGTATCGACTTAATGATCGCAGACTTTAAAAACTGAGACTTTGTTTTCTAAAGCTAGGTTAATTCGAACACTTAAGGCCAAAAAGGAATTCGGTACGGTGGAGTACGTGAAGACTCCGTTAAGACTTGGGTTCGACCTTTTCGTATCATTTTAAGTGATTTTACGTATCATTTTGATACGATTAAAGGCATCTAGGTGATACGAATGTCAAAAACCAAAGATTTATCCGATAGAAAAAATCAGCTAATAAGATTATTCGCGAATCTTGGCGAGGCTGCCTCGGTCTCTGAGATTGCAGAAAAATTGAAATTAAGTGTCTCTGAGGTGACTCTCAAGAGAGATTTAGCTCAAATGACTAAAGAAGGTCTGATTGAGCGTCGGGGTCAAGGGAGAGCTACTCGCTATCAGATCGCATCATCTTTTCAGATGATTTCAGATCTGTCGCCAGATGAGTATTTCAGTCAACCTCAAGAATCAAGAATTCCAAAAGGGCTTGAGAAGTTTAATTTTGAGATCTTTGACTCGCTTAAGCATATCAGGCTTTTTTCTCCAGAGGAGACTGAAGAACTCGAAAGGCTTTGTCTGGATTTTCAAAAAAACTTCAGTCAGCTTAGCGACTCCATAAAAAAAAGAGAGTTCGAACGAATTACTATTGAGTTGAGTTGGAAGTCATCTGCCATTGAGGGGAATACCTATTCTTTACTCGAGACAGAAACTCTCATCAAGGAGGGAATTTCAGCACCAGGAAAAACACCTGAAGATGCTCAGATGATTCTGAATCATAAAAGTGCCCTAGATTTTATCCAAGAAGATCCAAATCGCTTCCGTACACTGAGTGTTCGAAAAATTGAAGAGATTCACTCGCTTTTGATTAAGGACCTCGGCGTATCGAAAAATATTCGAACAATGCTGGTTCGAATCACCGGCACCGAATACGAGCCAATTGACAATGAGTTTCAGATTCGTGAAGCTCTAGAATTTTTTTGCAAGCTGATTAACTCGATAGAAAATTCATTTTCTCGGTCTCTTTTGGCGATCCTCTTGGTCAGCTACATACAACCCTTTGAGGATGGCAATAAGCGGACAGCTCGTTTGATTGCAAACGCTCTTCTTTTATCGGGAGGAGCTTTCCCTCTTTCTTTTAGAAGTGTTGACGCGACTGAGTATAAAAAGGCAATCCTTCTCTTTTATGAACTAAACAACATTACTGCTTTCAAGCGTATTTTTTTGGAGCAGTGTCGGTTTGCCGCTAAACAATACTTTCGAGTGCGACGGTAGTGAGTTTTGCCTGTTCGACAGGTCGCGCTCCCTAGGAAACTTGGTCATTAGATGATAGTGGCTTTTTCTTGTTTCATGCGGGAGAGAAAATGGTGGGCGCAGAAGGGATTGAACCTCCGACCTTGGCTGTGTAAAAGCCCTGCTCTACCGCTGAGCTATGCGCCCGTTTCTCTGATCATCAAATCGCTTTCACAAATCTTTCGGGTTTTAACCTGATCATCATCGTTCTGTCTATGATCAATTCATCCCTTTTTTAGATTTGAGCAGAAGGAGAAGACGCTTCTTGAGTACGAGTTTTTCCTATTAAAGAACCTTGACTCTCTTCTGGTGCATCAACTTCAATCTTCATATCTTTATACCGAGTGAGACCCGTGCCGGCTGGAATCAATCGTCCCATGATCACGTTTTCTTTCAAGCCTCGAAGATAATCTACTTTTCCGCTGATCGATGCTTCGGTGAGGACTTTGGTCGTCTCCTGGAACGATGCCGCGGAAATAAAACTCTCCGTACTGAGCGATGCTTTCGTGATTCCTAGAAGTAATGATTCTGCTGTTGCAGGCACGCCGCCCTCTTCAACAGCTTTGGCATTGCCTTCTTCGAAAAGCATTTTATCCACATGCTCATCCGCCAGGAATGTTGTATCCCCCGGCTCGATCACTCGGACCTTCCGAAGCATCTGTCGCACGATGATTTCAATGTGCTTATCGTTGATTTTCACACCTTGAAGTCGATAAACTTCTTGAACCTCATCGACGAGATATTTTGCGAG
>CAYLWK010000335.1:0-5689 GCA_964387255.1 uncultured Oligoflexia bacterium | reverse complement strand
TTGCCCATTGTTGATCCGTGTAATCTTGATTTTGGAATCGGTACATCTCGCGGTTCCAGTTGGTTCCTGAGCTCGTGTAGAAGGTTAAATTGTCAGCATCAACAACAACACTTGTATCATCCGTTGCTGTCAATTGCAGGAATCCGGTTTCATATCCACCTTGATCCTGATGATTTCCTGGAATTGCAAAAGAGTTCGCGAAAAGTTGAATTCCACTATGAACTCCATGATCTGACAAAAGTCCAATCACAGTATTGGGACTACCAGAAGAGGGTGCAGCTAAATTAAAACTATTATGCCTCAATCGAACTGAGCCTACTCCGGCGTTTGCAGGATAACTTTGGCGCCTTAGTTCCAGAGCAATCGTAAGAGGCGCAGATCCTCGCGTTTGAAAAGTACTGTTTT
The DNA here is from genome assembly GCA_964387255.1 of uncultured Oligoflexia bacterium. Lineage (GTDB taxonomy): Bacteria > Bdellovibrionota > UBA1018 > UBA1018 > CAUJDS01 > CAYLWK01. Next base: position 5,284 of record CAYLWK010000335.1, on the reverse strand, counting down.
GAACTACGACCCTGTCAAACTTGTTAAAGATTTTGATCCAACTTAGCGGGTTACTGTCCGCATTCGACCAAAAGGTGTTCCTTAAAAAGTAGGCTCCATAAACTCCGATATCGGTTGATAGCGAACCTACCTGATTAATAACAACACCGTTCCCGGTGTTGTAAAATTCGTTTTGAATAAAAAATACATCTAACGTAGATGCATTGAGATAATTAGAAGCAACACTATAAATACTGATCACTTCATTAAACTGATTGGTGGTTCCTAGAGGCTGAGTTCCCCAGAATAAATTATCTTTGAATAAGGATCGATATGCACCATAAAGGCTAATCATGGGTGCACCAGGTCCCGTTTTACTTCCATTTAACTGATGACATTGCTCAATCACCAAATGAGTAGCCCCAGTAGCAATGGGCGATACAATGTGATCTTCAAACTGGATGTTTATAAACTTCACACTGTTTCGAGTCGTTGCAGGAGCGGCCGTGACTTGATTCCCTGTAGCAGGATCGCGAACTGAATTAGCGGTGTAATAACTTGTTAGAAATCCGTCAATTTGAATAGAATTTCTTTGATCACCTCTAAAAACATGGTGATTTCCATTATGAAATGCAGCCAAATAATTTGGATTCCTAGCTGATCCAGTTGAAGGATCGAAGTCTCCTTCAAACCGAATGGTGCCCTCTATTTTGAAATACTCGATGAGGCGCCCAAATTCTCCAGAGAATAGGGCGCGGTAGTCAGGAGCCACCCCAGCCGTTTGATGATATCGGATGACCGGAGTATTGCTCGTACCAGGCCAGGACCGAAAAATAAAAGGTCCTTGCTTAATGTTGAAATGGGTCTGAACGTCATGAACCCCTTCCACATTAATCGTCACAGGGCAAAATCCTTGTGAATTTTGACAAAGTGTATGATACCGATTTTGAGCTGCTGCTATGGAAGCAAGTGGTTGAGATTGGTTTTGCCCGGTATTGCTTCCTGCATCAGATGCATTTGGATTCACGCTTGAAACATAAAGTTGGGTCATTCCCGATAAACTAAAAACTGTCACTGGAATATCTAAATTTAAAACATTACTGCCAGGATAAACTAAGCTCACACGAATTGTATAATCACCAGGTTGATCATAGGTATGTGAGAAAATAGGATCTGTGTAAGTCGGACTTGTTGGGTTGGCAAGATCACTATCCCAGTTAATCAGCGTCTGAGCCAAATCGAGATCATTTGGGAGGCGCGTATCAGCAATGTCGATATTTACTGGAAATCCAGCCGCTTGGAAAAGTCTTGCTCCTTTAACGTTAGTCGCTGGAGGTAAGAAAGAATTGTAGGCAATACATTGCCCTACCTGACAAATGGTAAGTCCTTCTTTTCGTGCTTTAACAGAGGTCACCAGACTATCTCTTACTTCTAGAAAGACATTTTCTTGTGCAGATGTGAACTGAACATTATTAAAAGTCGCCACACCTTGAGAGTTAGTCGTGGCAACTCTTCTTGAAAAGCCATTTGCGTTCGAGATCAGTTCAACTTGACGGTTTGCGATCCCATTTCCATTTCGATCGTTAATCACTGCTGAAACAGAATAGTTCTCTCCAATCCAACCAAAACCACTAAAATTCATTCCAATATCAGCTAGTGCTGGTGAATTTGTGACATTGATTGAAAATACCGGAGAATTGACAGTGCCTACACGAACGTAAAACTGGCGGTTCTGGCCAGAATTGTTGAGAGTCTGCTGGTGAATTAAGAGACCTTGGTTTTGAAGAGTAAATGACCCGTTCCCGCGAACACTGGATCCTTCATAGATCTGATACGCACCAGTGTAGTCAGTTTTTCGATTCCCAAATGCATCTTGAAGTTCGATACTAATAGGAAAAGCAACACCCACATTCACAGTTTGCGGCGCACTTGCAATGATTTGGCTTAACGAGCCAGGCCCTACGGAAATTTGCTGTTGGATATCTGACACTCCTGGATAACTAGCAGAAACAATCAATGCGCCCGATCGTTCAAACCGAACACCTGTCTGTCTAGCAACCCCTGAACTGTTTACAGAAGGTGTGTCTGGATTACGTTCACGACTATAATTGAGCGTGACGGATCCTCCGTTTGCATTGGTCGGGTTTCCCGCTGAATCTAAAACTTCCACTTCAATCGCATCAGAGTTTCCGGCGACCCACTGAGGAACCAGTGTCTTGAATCGAATTCGGCTCGGAGCCCCTGCCTGCACAGAAAAGTTTTGGGGCTGAGTTTGTCCATTGAAGGTCCCAGCCGATACAGAAGCGATGATTGAACCATTTCCAAACGTTAGTGCTCTGACATTGGTAAAGGTTGCGTGATCCGTATTTGAAAACCCTTGATTTGAGCGTTGCTCGATTAGGTTAGAAGGAGTGGACGTAAGGCTCATCGACCCACCCGGAACCACAGTCGCGTGACCCCCTTCATCCAAAAAATTCACTCGGAAATCTCTCGTTTGATTGAGTCTTGCAGAACTCGGCCAGTTCGCTGGTGCTACACGGTGAAGAGGTCCCGGTGTTGTCGTGACAGACTGAGATAAAATTTCATTTCCAGAATAAACGACTTTTACTGCACCTGAGGCAACATCACGAAATCGAATATTAGAGAATGTGGCTACGCCAGTGTTGGCATTCGATGCTCGAGTAAGATCGAATCCGGTAAAGGTTGAGTAGTATCGAATCTGCTCTTGTCGTCCAGTAATTAAGTTTCCATGGCCATCCTGAATAGTGACTTGAGCAGAGTGGGGGACATACGCTTGAGTTGTGATCCCGGAAATAGTGGCTTGAGCTGGAGCCCCAGGAATCGTTGTGGTGTTCACTGAGGGTCCAAACCCTCTTGAAGCAGAGGCCTGAAGGGTCACGCTTCCTAGCTGATGAAAATGCACACTCACGGTGCGGCTTCCTTGGTTGCTAAAGCTAATCGTTTGTCCATCAATATTCTGATCAGATGAGATCAATTGTATTTGTCCAGTGAAATTGACGTTTGCCCCTGTCCGATTATTATTATCTTTAACGGAGATTCGAACGCTCACGGGGTTTGGACTGCTTGGATGACTCAAACGAAATGGAGCAGTGCCTAAAACTTCAGTCACCAGGTAGTAAGACTGAACTTGAATGTTGGTTGATTTAATGCCGTTGAGAGTTGGGTTACCATTTTCAGAGGCTCGAACTTGCCAAGTTCCAGTGCTTGAAAACCGACCTGAAAAATTAACCTGACCATTTTGAAAAGCTTGGTTTGCAGCAAATTGAATCCAATTTCCAGAGTTCAAACGTGCTTGAAACACGCCTGTTCGGTTGTAGTCAAAATTTCGATTTCCATATTGGTCTTCGGCGATAGCAGTGTAGCTTAGGTTCGTATTCGTAGGTCCAGAATTAGGTCCTGATACAATGTAGCGACTCACGCCCCCTGCCGACACATTGATAAAATTTGACGAAACGCTAGAAAGTTGAGAATGCGTTGGAGATCGAGCAGATAGGCTTTTGGATCCAGTCGTGCAAAATCCTAAGGTAGACTGATTGAACTGAAACACGCCACGATCTTGATTTGGACTAAAAAGATGATTTAAAGAATTTCGTCCTGAACAGGTTGCATTGGTTTCACTTGTTTCAATGACCACTCTTCCTGAAAAGTATTGAGCAATATTGTCGTATTGATCAAAGATGGTGACTTCTCCAGACAGTGCTGTGTCGGTCGTCGGTGCCGTATCATTCCACCGAATAGTCATCCGATCAACAGCTGCTGCTTGAATTGGGAGACCCAATTCTGCAAATGCTTCATCATCTTCTAATTCAATCGTAAGCGTTTGATTCGCTCGCGTGCCCTGAATATAAAAAGTTTTTTCGTTATTCGCATGGTCAAATTCAAGCGAATTGATTCGCTGAGATAAGGCTTGATCTGCGTAAAAAACAAAACTGCCTTGAGATACCAATGCTCGTAGATTCATACGAATCGTACCATTGGCTGGAACAAGCCCTTCGACAACCGCTCTTAAGGGATGTGCTTGTCCGGCAGTCATTGGCTGTGGTTGAAGAAGATTGGTAAGGGTTGCGGTGTAGTCTTTTGGAGTTGGCTTTAACCCACCGCCACCCGTTTCTCCCAAAGGTGTCGGTTCACCACATGCAGATATCAAAAGCATTAAAATGATCACCGAGCTAAAATCACCCCGAAACCATTTCATGATGGGTGTTAAAAATAACTTCATTTTAAATTGTCCCCTAAATTTCCCCTAAACTTTATTATACTAATATTATCAAGTATAGGTCAAAGACAAAGATCTTTGTGAGGGCACAGTGTCTTATGGGACCCATGTTTTTCTTTTAGACAATTTCAAGACATTTACAGGTGGGTCTTCCTACAAAAAGCTTTTGAGGTCATTGGCACGGTTTAAGCACCTTCCTTGAACTAGGATACAAAGGAAAAAACGTGAAAATCCATCAGTGCCAACTAGCAAAGAGCTTATCTAAAAAAAATAAAGAAAGAAGACTTCAGTCACTTATAGTGATGACCTATTTAGCATTGGGTGTTTTTACGCCCGCTGCTGATGCTCATTTTGGATTAGGCTCTCAGCTTAAATCACTTCAGCATAGCTTTCATATTAAGAAATCGACTCAAAAAGAATCGAGTCAGCTTGCCGGGCAATCCAGATTAGAAAAAAAAGCTCCATTGAGATCTAGTAGAAACAATCCGATTCGTAGTTCAGATCAAAAGAACAATCAAGGCACTGAACAGGAAGCTAAATAAAGCCATTTCAAGCTAATAGAAAGACCTCATTCAAATACTGGTTGTGAGACTTTGAGGATGACTCGAGCAGTCAAAACGTTTAAACTAAACCATAAGGGTGGTTTTAATGGGGAAGCAATGGGGAACTAGACTGACATTTTTCTTTGTCTTTTTGACTACCACGAGTTGTGTCAAAATGTATCGAGACTTCAATTCGGAAGGTCAAAAGTTAAAGTGTGGCAAAGCTCAGTGCAATGAACAGGGTGGCCCGAACTTACCTTTAGGTGAATTTGAGTCCCTCGACATACAGGAAATCTCTGGGAATCGTTTACAAATCACTGCTGCAGGGTGGGCTTTTGATCCAGACACCACTGAAAACAGTGTGATTGCGCTTACAGCTGGAGGTCCTATTGGGGTCGGCTTGCTTTTGGGAAACGTTACGACAACCCTGGTGTCTAGACCTGACATCAATCAACGTTATCAGCTTGACCCAAATCAAACCGTTGGATGGTCTGTTCAGACAACTTTACCAAATCCTCAGGTTCCA
>CAYLWK010000334.1:0-3931 GCA_964387255.1 uncultured Oligoflexia bacterium | reverse complement strand
ACTAAGTTATTGAGCCATGTGTAAAGAGGGTCTCTGAGTCCCTCTTTGATTTTCAGAAGAGCTCAATTAAGGTGAGGAGCATTGTGAGTTTGAGCAAGTGCCCTGGCCATTGACCTTTAAAAAAAATTTAAGTGAACGAGACCAAAAGAATGGGCAAACGAAGAAAGAGAGAAAGTATGTCGTTAAATTATCATTTTACATCAGAGTCTGTGACGGAGGGGCACCCAGATAAGATCTGCGATCAGGTATCGGATTCAGTATTGGATGCAATGATTGCGCAGGATCCAAGCTCTCGAGTTGCCTGTGAAACATTGGCCACCACCGGCTTGATTTTAGTAGCTGGGGAAGTCACTTCAAATGCAAAAGTAGACATCGCTTCAATTGCTCGAGATCGTATTAAAGAAATTGGCTATGATTCTACTGAAAAAGGCTTTGATTATAAAACATGTTCAGTCTTAGTGAGTTTGGATAAACAATCCCCAGACATTTCTCAGGGAGTGACTCAAGGTCAAGGTGAGCATAATCAAAAAGACCAAGGTGCCGGTGACCAAGGGATCATGTTTGGATACGCGATTCGTGAAACAGAAGAATTGATGCCATTGAGTATCAGTTTGTCGCATCGACTCGCTCAGCGTTTAACTGAAGTTCGGAAAAATGGAACCTTGCCGTGGCTTTGTCCTGATGGAAAAACTCAGGTGACGGTAGAATACGAGCAAGGACAGCCAAAGCGCATTGATTCTGTGGTGGTTAGTAGTCAGCACCTGGAGAGTGCCACTCAAGCTCAGTTAAAAGAAGGCATCATCGAAGAAGTGGTCAAAAAGATTTGCCCAACTAACTACCTTGATTCCAAAACAAAGTATTTCATTAACCCAACTGGCCGCTTCGTCATTGGTGGACCAAACGGTGACTGTGGATTGACTGGAAGAAAAGTGATTGTCGACACCTACGGAGGCCATGGAGCCCATGGGGGCGGTGCTTTTAGTGGGAAGGATCCCTCTAAAGTAGATCGCTCTGCTTCTTATATGGGACGTTATGTTGCAAAAAACATTGTGGCTGCAGACTTAGCAGATCGTTGCTTAGTGCAATTAGCGTATGCGATCGGTGTGGCAGAGCCGATGAGTGTGATGGTAAACACTTACGGGACCGGCAAAGTTGAAGATCAAAAGCTTGAAAGTGCGGTGCGAGAGATTTTTAAGCTTCGCCCGTCAGGGATCATTCAGTCTCTTGACTTGCTGCGGCCAATTTACACTAACACATCTGCTTATGGTCATTTTGGCAGAGAGCAGGCTGAGTTTACGTGGGAGCGTCGAGATCAGGTTCAAGCCTTAAAAGATATGGTCTTGTAGCTGACGCCAGAAAAAAACCTGGCTACAATAGAAGTCTATGCACTTTCTTTATTCCGTGCTTCGGTTTTTTCCTTTTTGGGTTTTACCCACTGCGTTTATTCTCGCCGAAATCGGTTTATTCTTTCGTCGACGAAAGTCACGACTTCAGTTTACTTTTTTTGGCTTAGCCGGGTTTCTATTCCTTCTGACGCTGCTTTGGTTTGGTTTTAGAGGCGACCTGTATTCAGATCAATGGCTTAATGCGTTATTTTAAAGATTTAGCAACGAGTGTTTGACAGTTGGGCAAGTTTTGCTTAGCCTTTTTTATGGGGGAAGTGTTTAAAAAACATTTTCAGAACCAGATTGAAACTCATGGAAGGGTCAAAGGGGGCATTGATGCTCGCAAGTCATTCGTTATTGGTCGGGGATGGACCAGTTATTCAAACCATTCTAAAAACCATATCAAAAGTTGCTCAAACGGACAGCACCGTGCTGATCGCAGGAGAGAGTGGAACGGGCAAAGAGCTTGTTGCACGAGCTATTCATGCGCAGTCCCATCGCAGCGAGATGCCGATGGTTGTTGTGAACTGTGGAGCTATTCCGGGAGAGCTTTTAGAGGCTGAGCTTTTTGGCCACATCAAAGGCGCTTTTACAGGAGCAACAACGGATCGAGTAGGACGATTTGAAGCTGCTAAGGGAGGGACGCTGTTTTTAGATGAGATCGGTGAAATGCCACTTCATCTTCAAGTGAAGTTGCTTCGTGTCTTACAGACTCGCCATTTCGAACCTATCGGGTCATCAGAAACCAAAACAGCCGATGTGAGAATCATTGCAGCAACGAACCGAAATCTAGAAGAACTCGTAGAGAAACGACTTTTTAGGGAAGATTTATTCTATCGGCTCAACGTGATTCCAGTGAACGTGCCTCCTCTGCGTGCTCGAAAAAGCGATATTCCAACACTCGTGAAACATTTCGTTGAAAAGATCAATCAAATCACAGGACATACCGTCGATGTTCCACAAGGTGAGATCATGGATGCACTCATGGCCTACGATTGGCCAGGTAATGTAAGAGAGCTTGAAAATATGATCGAACGAATTGTGATTCTAAAGGGGCAAGGCTCTGTGGATCTTGCAGACCTTCCACATCGCATCTTTCGAAAATTTGCTCAAGAACATCAGCCAGATGCTGCAGGAGCGGTGTCTGAATGGGATTTTCCGCGGATGATATTGCCAAAACAAGGACTGGATTTAAAATCCATTGTCATGGCTTTTGAGAACCATCTGATTGATCAAGCACTCACGCGAACGTCTGGGAACAAAAATAAAGCTAGCGAACTGCTTCAAATGAATCGAACCACGCTTGTTGAGAAACTTCGTAAAAGAGGCATGATTCAACCAGCAAAAAAAGGGCGATCCTCAGTGGAGGCAGAGTCATTCAGTTCGACCGAGGAAGCCGCCATTGCAACTTCGAGTTCAGAAAACGACTCTTCTCAGAATTGAGAGGGGTGTTACCTCCATCAGAATGAGTTTTACTTTATAAAAGATTCTGAGACGTGTCAGACTATGGCGTAGACGAGGCTTTTCCTGCGGGAACGGGTCCCGGCTGAGATCCCGCTTCTTTCTCTTGCGTCGTTTCTTCTTGAGCTTGATCTGCTTCACGGATCGTTTGACGGACGAGGTTGCGCACAACTCGGTTTCGATTCGCTTGCCCAATCAGTGCTTTTACATCATCGTAAAGCGCAGGGTCGTTGATCAATGCGCCAACGGTGCCTTTACCACGATCAATTTTACTTAAAATTGAATCTAAATGTTTCACGGCACTATTGATTTTAATGTCTTTGAGCTCTCGATCGAGGCTTTGCGTGATAGAGCTTAATTTTTGCGTCGTTTTAGACAGACTCTCGAAAAAAATTCGATCCCTGTTTTTCTCTTCAAAATGACCCAAAATTCGGCTGAGCTTTGATGTGACCTCGTTTAGTCGAGTGATCAAACTTCCGCTATCACTGAGCATCGACTCTAATCCTCCTCCCTCCGCTGATGGGATCTCAGCTTCAGGGTTCAGATTTTGAGTTTTACTGTCTAAGGCTTCGTTTTTTAAAGAAATATACTTATCTCCCAAAACGCCTTGAGTGAGAATTTCAGCAATCGTATTTTCAGTGATCCAGTCTAGGTAATCAGAGTTGACCCAATAATCGATTCTAACTTTATTTCTTTCACGATGAATTGAAATCTCATCAATGGTTCCGACCTGAATACCATCCAGAACCACTTTTGCTCCTCGTATCAACCCCATAGAGTTAGAAAAATAAGAATGAAAGCGTGCTTGATCTGAGAAAAATAAACTCGGACCTCCTATCAGAATAATAGAGATCATCGTGAGCGCGCACCCAATCGTGACAAAGAGTCCCACTTTAAGCTGGATATCGAATTTTCCTTTTTTCATGGTGCTGAGGCCTTTGGCTTTCTACTTAGCATGTCGGATTCTACTCATTTTTTCCTGAGCAAGGGCTTCACTGATAAACGATTGAACCAATGGATCATTACTTTTTCGGATATTATCTACCGTGTCAATCACAGGAATGCGTCCTTCTGATAAAATGGCA
>CAYLWK010000333.1:0-3194 GCA_964387255.1 uncultured Oligoflexia bacterium | reverse complement strand
AGAGCTTTTTTATTTGATCTTGATGGAGGCGGTGTAGCTGAATTGATTAGCTACTTGAAGAGCGGTTTATCAGGTGAACTTGATCATTCAAGGTCCATAGATCATAGAGCCAACCGATTCCAAAAAAAGCACCCGTGAGTAGGTACAAGATGCCACTAATCCATTTTTGCATATAAATTCGATGTGCTCCAAAGAGACCTAAAAAAGTCAGCAGTATCCACGCTAGGTTGTAGTCAATCTCACCTTCAATAAAGCGAAGATCCGCTTGTTCATCCATCGATGGAATTAAAAAAAAGTCAATCAGCCATCCTATTCCGAGAAGCCCCAAAGTGAAAAACCAGATGGTTCCTGAAATTTGACGCCCATAGTAAAATCGATGAGCTCCAGTAAAACCAAAAATCCAAAGGATATAGCCGAGGGTTTTGGAATGTGTGTCATTAAGAGTCATGTAAAGCACCCTACCACATCTAAAATTCAAGTACCTCTATCTATTCTGTCAAGACATTGTCAGACTCACTCCCCGATTCATCATTGCTTAAGGGGAGCCACCATGAATTTCTTACAACGCGTCCTAGAGCCTCCCGCGTAGGGTTGGATAAAAAACAATCAAATGGATGACGAGCTTTATGTTCCAACAAAAAAAAGATCCGATTTTTAGAAAGACTCAATATCTTTTCGAGCCGTAAAAATTGGATTATTGCGCTCACCTGGGGGCAACGTAGGCTCTGAAGTGAAACCTAAAAGACCCAAAGAAAAGTACCAGGGAGTCACTCCCTAAACAAGCCTTGTGCTTGGGTTGGATTGACCTAAATTCCTTATGAATATCAACCCCTTAAGGGTCACGCTTCGATTGTCCTTAGATGTGGATCTTTTAGTCATACGTCTAGAGCTTCTCCAGCAATATGCCGTCTCCGTCTGAGCTAAACCCATGAAATCTTATTTTTTTCACCATGGCACCCCCGTTGCATTCTCTTGATCAGAGCTTCAAACCATTTTTTAGGGGGGATCAAAAAATGGACAATCGTAGACCTCACGGTATGAGTATCACTTGGTCATCCGCTGCTTCACTCACGGGCTTTCTTTTTGCTTTGGGTTGCACTCAACAAATGAATAATGAACAGCCACTTTGTTTAGAAGGATTATCAAATTGCCGCCAAGAAATTGATCTTGATGGATCCTTTAACTTTAGAACCAATGATGAAGTCAGTTTATTAAGCCATTCAAACCTCCTCTCAGTTCCTGGAGCCAATGATGGAACAAAAGAAATCAATGGAGCTCTTTATGTGAATAAAGTTGTTCCAAACACCATCACAGTGTTGAGTCGTCGAAAGCAAGATGGCCGAAATTTTTATCAGATTCGATCTCAAGACATCAACGGCAATCAACTTTCTGGATGGGTGCACGAATCGCAACTAAAACCAAAGGTCAACCTACAGCAGCGATTAAGCGTTTCTATTCCAGTAAGCACAGCCGATCTTTCAGGGGAGATCATGACAGCTTTGAATCGATCTGGACCACAAACCTGTGTGGAAATTATCTTGGAAGCGGGAACCTACACCTTAAGTACTGCACAGAATCAGCAACCTCTAGTCATTGACCAACAAGCTTCAGCAGACTGCCCGAACGTCATTCGAGGTGTGCCGGGACAAACCGTGATCACACGAGATTCAACTTACACTGAGTCGATGGTTTCACTTCGAGGAGCTCGTTATCTTAAAATTACTGGAATGAAGTTCTTTGAACCCAGTGGCCTTAGCACTGCTGGAAAAGCTGCCATTCATTTTGACGACCTTAGTTCTGGTTCTTCTCATATTGAAATCGTACAAAACGAGTTTGAACACACAGGTGCTGGAATCTGGGTGAAAGATGACTCTTCTCACCTTCTGATGGCAAAAAACACATTCAAGAAAATGGGTTCCTATGGAACCTGGTATGGTGAAGGAATTCAAATTGGTAAATCAGATGGCTCTGTTCAGCCTCACTCGATTGAAATTCTAGGAAATTCAATTCTAGGAGCCGAGCTCCCAAATCGACAGCAAAGTCTGGGAGATCAAGCTGAAGGAATTGAAATACAGAAAAATGCGCAAGCGATGATAGCTGACAATACGATCGTCAACCCCAACTCAGTTGGAATCCTGGCGGTAGGAATGGACCTTAGAGTTGTTCCCAATGGAAAAAACAGCGTTATGGGAAATCGAGTTTTAATCTTTGGAGACGCTGACAATGGGATTCAAGTTGCCTCCGACGTTGACGTTGCAAACAACCTAATCGCTTTCTATAATCCGTCGACTCAGGTGAATACCAATGCGATTACTGTCAGTCGTTATGCCGATGTGAATTCGGGAAGAAATTTACGACTTGAAAACAATACAATCTTTTCGCTTGGTTTGAACGGGGGTTTATCAGCTGTATTCAGATCATCCATGCAAGCTGGTAGCACGATTCGAAACAATGCGATCTATGCTCTAAATCAAACTATCGCTAGCGGTGACTTGTTAAGTCTTTCAGGTAGCATTCAAGACCCTACTATCATTGAACAGAATGTTTCAAACCCACATCAGATTGATCGGGGTCTGAACAATCTTTTAGGAAGAAGTCTTTTCGAAGATCTAGAAGTGGAACCTTCAATGCTGATCACCACTGGACGGCCTCACTTAAACTCGTCACTTTGTGATGCTAGTCTGGTTGCAGGTCACTTCAGATTGGATATGAATGGAACCAAAAGAGTTCAATGCATGACAGGAGCAGCAGATCGAACTTCTATTCTAGTAACACAAGATCTATTTTTCTTATCTCAAGATAGTGGACTAAAAACAACAACAGCACTTGATGAGTCCGCTCTTCTCTTACTGGGAAATCGTTAACCTAGTTGCGACTGAGGAGATAAAATTACTTTTTAAATCTCGCCCAAGCACGTTTGAATCTAACGATGGCCACTTGCTTGGGCAGATTTCAGGCAATCACGTCGAGACGAGTGCTATCCCCTGCAATTAGTTTTCTGCCATTGCACCAGATCTCAAGCCATGTCACTCTAATGCTATGGACTCAGCTGAGAATAAAACACTCCCAAGAAAAAGGCTTTGGCCCGTCATCACGAAACTTTTAGTATTTGCAATTGTGACTCTGGGTGTTGTGGCAAGTCTTATTTTTTCCCAACTCCGACATTTTGAAGAAAATAACCACCATATTGAAAA
>CAYLWK010000332.1:0-2961 GCA_964387255.1 uncultured Oligoflexia bacterium | reverse complement strand
CAAAACCTGGTTTTTCACCTCTTTCTTTCCTTCTGTAATTTTCCTATCTTTTATTTTTCCAATCATCCGCAACATGCACTGGGTAGCGGGATCGCTCGGTGGCGGTTGGCTTTCTAAACTAGGCCAACAATCTTGGCTCTACCTCACCGCAGCAGCCTTTATCGTGGAAAGAACCATTTCAAAAATGCGAAATAACAAAAAAGGAAAACTCAAAAAGGAATGGGAAGAGCATTTGCGATCATCAGCAGCTCCAACGTGTGCTAAACGTGCCTTCATTCGCTTTCCTTCCTTTATCAGGCCTCGATAATCATGTCTTTTTTCGCCTAAGAATGACGAGAGTTAGAATCATTGGATTTAGGATAGGTAGGAGTCAAATTTCGATCAAGCGACCACAAGACCTTGCAATTAGTTCCTATTTTGAACTCTAAATTCTTTAGGTTCTTCTTTGGATCGAAGCTCTTCTGGTGAGAAAGGGATTCTTTTTTCAAAAGGGTGTTTCCTGACAGGACAAGGCTCATAATCACAGACTTTGCAATACGCTCTTCGACACGGGTCGATATGAAACATGATTTCCCCGGAGGCCCCAAATTCGTTCATGACCTTTTTTTCAAAATCATCAGTTTCATGGTGGGCTTTTTCAACATCCCAAAACTCAGGAACAACTACATGGGCATCAATATGATGTCTCGCTCCGGCGCGAATGGCTCGTGTGTAGTGAATTCGAATAATGCCTGGCATGGCATTTTTATGAAAGAGTCGACACAGCGTATGGATAACAGATTCATCTTCTTCGTCTAAAAGCCCACCGGCTGATTTTTTAACGAGCTTAAATCCAGTGACACTTAAGTGAAGCCCCACAAGAATAGCGAGTAACGGGTCAAGCGCTTGAACCCCGGTGAAGTAAACTAATCCAAGGCCGATCAAGATCCCAAAACTAGTGTAGACATCAGAGAGCACATGGTGACCACTGGCGATGAGCGCTTGAGAGTGCTCTGCCTTTCCAGTTTTTAATAGATATCTTCCTAAAAGCGCATTCACAAGCGCTGCAATGAAAACTAGCACCAACCCTTCGTCGAGACGATGCACCAAAGCCCCCTCTAATAGCGACTGAGCGGATTCAAAAACAATCAAAAATCCAGCGAACATGATCAAGCCGCCTTCAAAAGCAGCAGAAAAAAATTCAGCTTTTCCATGGCCGTAAGGATGATCTTTATCAGCAGGTTGTGATGCCCAAATCACGACAAACAGCGCGAGAGAAGCAGCAAAGATGTTGACAATGCTTTCATAAGCATCTGACATAATGGCTTTAGAATCAGTGATTCGATAGGCCGCAAACTTCATTGTGAATAAAATGGTACTCACGACCAAAGAATAGATCGCGGCTTTTTTACGGTTTTTTGGATCATCCCTACGTTCAGCTTCATGATCATGGGAATGAGAAAGGTTCGGTAGGCCCGCCATAGCTCAAAGTATAGCGGATTCGTTCATGAAAATCGACTAAATCTTAGTCGTGAGAAATCATTGCATCTGGATTGAGACAATTAAAAAAATGTTGGAACACCTAAGAAGTTTCAAGGAGACCCTGCAACGACAAGACCCACGAATGTACACACCAACGAAGTTTTTTTCATTTTAGAATGATAAAAGAAAATTCTTATGAAGCTTTTTCCTCTTTCAAAATTTTCCTAATTTCCTTTCGAAGCTTATCCTCGTTACCTCGCATCTCTTGCTTTAAAATAGAATTGAGTAACGTTTGGTAGGGTATTGCTTTTTTCTCTGATTCACTTCGAAGCCAAGAAACAACATCTGGATCAAGACGTACTGAAATTGCGACTTTCGTATTCTCTTTTTTAAGCCTAGGCCCTCTTTTAGCTCCTTTAAAATTAAATCTCTTTTTTTTCATAGCCACGCCTTTCTTTTGAGTCTGCTTTCCTAGCTGAGATGATTCGAATTTCATTTTCCGATTTTTCAACAGTTACAACATAAAGCAATCTGTCTTGATCTGAACATCCAAGATACTCAAATCGATCCCCGTCAGGATGATCATTGATATTTGAGAGCATCAATGGATCAAATAGAACACTCATTGCTTCTTCGAACCAGATTCCATGTTTTTAAAAATTCGCTTCATTTTTGCGTTCATCCCAGGTAACCTGCATTTTTTTATTTTAATGCATTTGTATATACATTTGCAAATCTTGTTTTTGCAGCCAATTTTCTTGGATTTTGGTAGATATCTGTGCATCAGGGAGGAGAAGCGTAGTTACGTGTAGAAGCTTCTACCAGGCTATTGTCAACTGCCTTCATCTGAGCTAATCCTGGGCAACTAGAAAGTTCGATTGTGAATCGCCTCAAATCTCCCTAATTTTGATTGCTTATGAGGTAAACCACGAAAGACTACTAAAACGTGCTCACTGGGCTGGTAATGTCGGTTGAAGGAGCGACTCGATCTTGGTCAGGTTCATCGAACTCAAATCGTGGATCATCTTTTTTTGAAGAAATCATTAGTAGGAAAGGTTCATCATTTTCACTTCGTTTTCCGCGTTCGGCAAGGTCAAGTTTGGGGTCTCGACTTTTGATTCCATAAAAAATGAAGAGCTGATTGCCATCTCGATCCTTGAAGGTTTGAAATAAAAAGTCTCCTGAGTTTTGTAGCTTGATTTGAGCGAGGTTTATCTGGTTCACCCCATCCACGAAAATCTCAGAAGAGGTTTTGTCCAATCCAGCCTGAAAAAGGACAAGACTATCGTAGCCCGAGTTCACAATAGGAAATGAAACGGCAGTGTTTTTCCATCGAACGTGATTAGACCACCAATAGATGGTCGACCAACTCACCACTGCTTTAAACGCATGCGTCACAGCATCTTTAATGTCATAGACCATGGGCACTCGGCTGAATTCATCCAACCCGATGTGAAAGGCCGTCATTGAAAATGCAAGAAAAGCAATTCTGTGAAAAAG
>CAYLWK010000331.1:0-5752 GCA_964387255.1 uncultured Oligoflexia bacterium | reverse complement strand
ATTTTAGCTTTAGCAAAGCATTGCCAATGGAAAGCTGCAGTTGACCTTGGTAAGTCTTCCCTTCAAGCAAGTAGTCGTCTTGATCTTAAAAATCAACGCATTCAGACTGCATTACAGTACATCTATCTTCATCGCGCCTTTCCAAAAGAGATCATTCCAAAAAGTGATCATCAGACACCTCGTTCTTTTTTTGCTAGTACCACCTTGTGGAAATTAAAAAAGCGCCAGCTTGATAATATTGATCATCCAAGAAAAATCCGAGTGTTGGTTCAAAATCACTGTTCTCAAACAAACCCTGATCAAGGAGAGAGCTTCAGTGAAAACTGACCTTAAATTTTTCAGTAACCTTCGTCTCATGAGAAGAGGTCACCTCCATTGGATCCTGACGAGAATTTTGATTATTGGATCTTTTTTAGGGTGGTCGGAAGAAGTGGTCTTCATGAGTTACGCATCAATGACTCAAAGTGAAGCTGAGGCTTCTGGTTCGGATCTATTGATTCAAGGACTTGTGGATCTTAAGTTTAATCGTAGAAAGCAAGCTTTTGAGACGCTTGAAAAAGGGTTTCGTCATGCGAGTTCGTTAGAGCAAAAATCTCACTTCGCTCTGCTTTTAGCCCAGGCAGATCCTCGTTTTATTCAGGGAAAAAAGCATCTTTACGCTGAATTTTGTTTAGAAAATCACCCAAATCTTTCAGTTGAAATACGAGTAAAACTGCATTTAGTTATGGCTGATGGTTATTTTGAAGCTGGAAATATCAAATTGGCAAAGAGGGGCTATCAAGCGGTCATTTCTGAGTCTCAGTCTCCAATTGAGGACCAAGAATATGCACACTTTAAAGTAGGATGGGTTTACCTCAATGAGAAGCGACCGGACCTAGCTTATCAAGTCTGGTTGGATTGGCTGAATCAGCATCAAAATGAAGGATTGAGGCCTGATTTTTTAAAAAATCTGGGCAAAGCGTTCGTTGAGCAACTTCGAGTAAGAAACAAGATACCTAATTTCAGTTATCATCCGAGGGACGAGCAGGAGATGGACCTCATCTCGAAAGGAATTTATAGTGGAATCGTAAGGGATCGCTCAAACCGGATTCAAGACTTAAAAAAAGCATTTCCTATTGAATCTGTTTGGTCATCTGTTGTGAATCAGGTTTTACGCTCACAAGTATTATTTGAAAAAAATCCATGTGATTGTATTCAGTGGATTGAGAGCTCACAGCGTGAAGGGCTCGATCAAACGGCAGCGCTTGCTGGTCTCGCTCGATGTGGACAGCGATTAGATCAAATGCCAGCTGCTTTGAGGTGGCAAAAAAAGCAAACTCAAATCCTACAAAGCCAGCTTTTAAATGCATATACTTATCTGGACCCTCCTTCTGGAGAAAAATGGCCTTTAGCAGAGCTTCAGCAACGCTTAGGCAAAGAAACACAGGCTTGTGAATCTTTTCAAGAAATCTATTTTCAATTTTTAGAGGATCAGAAAGCGGATAAGGATCTTGAGCAAATCATGATTCGTTTAGTGGAGACATGTCTCGACCCCAAAGTTCCTCAAGACTCCGTAGTCTCCTTTGCTTTTAATTTGGCTCAAAATGCTGTGTTTGTTAATCGGTTTAAGTCGATCACTAGTCAAGATCTCGGACTTATGATTCGCTTTTTAGCGTCAAAAGAAATTAGGCAGTCGTTTTTTAAAGGGATCCTAGAAAAATCCGAAGTTTGGAAAGTTCACCCCAAGAAAACTTGGGTGACTACGTTGGCCGTAAACCAGAAAGATGAGCTTGCGCTAGACCTTTTAAAGACTCTTTATAGCCAAGGGGAGCGTCAAACTGAATTAGGCTTAGTAGCAAGCAGTTTAAAACATGCTTTAGCGACCTATGGGGAAGATGAAGGACTCATTGTGTTGAAAGAGCTCCTTCCTCTTGCCAAGGTACAAACGATAGAGTCTCTTCGACTTTGGATTTTTTATATGGTGCAAACAGGCAGCCATCAACAGCTAAAGAAAGTTATCGTCAAGCTCACGGAGATTAAGGAAAAGGAGCCTCCATCTCAAAAAGATCTAAAAACGCTAGCTTTGATTTTATTAGAAAGTAATCGTCTTTCTCTTCTTACTCATTATTGGAGCCTTTTTGGGCCAGTCATTGAAGCTGAATCTGAGCTGTCAACATTTGCATTGAATCATTGTTTGAAAGCGACCACCACGCTAGCGAAAGATGATAACTGTGAGTTTAGTGAAGTGGCTAGTCCGAGTCCTTGGGTCAAATACACTAAAGCGTCCATTGATTGGCTTGAGAATCGAGACTGGAGCAACATTTTAGATAGCCCTCCCAGTATTTTGGCATCTACTGTCTGGGTAAAGGAGCTTTCCCTTTTTAGGAAGATTCAAGTAACTCAGGCTCAATATCTCCTCTTGAAGCTTAGGGACTCAGCAGAGTTAGAGCAACAGATTCGCACTAGAATGCAAGAACTAAGCACCTTAAAGGCGGCTGTGATGGAGAGAACACAGTGGAATTTTCCTGAGATCAAAAAAGGGGTCTACCTGAGGTTTGATCAGATGGTTGAAGCTTTAGCTGGTGCAATTGAGCGTGTTGAACTCTCAGACCGAGCAGCAGAAGCAGAGCTCAAACAAGTCAGTGAGATGATCCGTCAATGGAGGCTAGGCTGATATGAAGCGAGTGTGGTTGATCTTTTTAATATCAATGGTAATCGTTGAATATTCCCGAGCAGAAAAGGATATTATTGATTTAGGTGACTTGGAAGTGATAGGAGAGGTACGACGACCTCATTTATTTATGGTGGAATCGCGACGTGAATTAGAAAAAATTGTTCGCGAATCAGCAAAACAAAAATGGGAGCGTTTTGAACAGGAATTAACCCAGCCTCGAGATCGAGCGGAATTGAGGCAAGAATTACAAGAAAACTGGGATTCGAAGTGAGCACATCGTTTATCCATGATCAGCCTTGGTTAGATTTTCCAAAACGGCCAGTGGTGTATGCCATAGGGGCTCATCTATTATTCTTTGGGTTCATATTTTCTCTCAATCTTTTTCAAGAGTTGGTTCCAGAAAAGCGAGATTTAAGCCCACTTGAAATCGTCGTGGTGGGTGAGTCTGAGCTTCCAAAGGTTCAAAAGAAAGCCAGACCTCGAGTGAAGCTTGCAGATTTTAAAAAAGGGGTCGTTGTTTCGGAGAAGAAAATCGATTCACCAAAGACTAATCAGGCTAAAAAAGCGGAACCGTCTCGCTTTTCGGGGTTGGTCCAAACCACGCAGAAACTGGGTGGGCCGGGATCTGATAAACCAAAGCCAAAGCCATCGGGTGAGGGCTCTGGGGGAGATCAAAAGGCGTTTGCTTTATTGGCAAAAAATATGAAGAAAGATTTTGGCTCTGGTGTAGAATCACTAGCAGAAGGATCAGGATTTAAAACAGTCGACCGATTACCAGAGAAGATGAGTGGTGTTCAGTGGAAATACGTTAAGCCTCCGAAGGTAAAAACGTCGATTAAGCTCTCTGTGAAAGAGTTGGAGAAGTTGCGATTACTTTTTGCTTCGAAATGGCTTGAAATTAGGGATTGCTATGAAAAAGCACTTCTCTATGATTCAAAACTGGCGGGTTTTTTAAATTTACAAGTTCAAGTGGGTTCTGGAGGGTCGGTCAGCGAATCTGTTTTTGAATTAAAAGGAGCAGGCAGCACTCAGAGTCAGCGAGTTTTAAAATCTTGTCTTGGAACAGTTACTTCGAAGATGAATTTTTGGCCGAGGCTCAAAGGTCAAAAACTACAAGTAGGATATCGTTTGAGATCTTAGGGACGAGTTATGAATAGTGGTTTAATTGTGAAGGAGAAAATCAATGCTTTCTAATCTTTTTTTGAATATGGCTTTGGTCGGAGCAGAGTGGGTTTTGTATCTTTTGGTCATTTTATCATTAATATCCATCAGTATTTTATTCGAGAGGTTTAGTTTTTATAAAAGTGCAAATCGAAAATCAGAAGCGTTTACCGATGAGATCCGAAAAACAGTCCATTTTAAAGCCTATGATAAAGCTTTAAAAGCTGCCCAAGATCGTGTCGATGACTGTAAAAAAGGAGTAGTCCCATTAGATGCATCCGTGGTGATTGCACTGATCAAGCGGAAGCTAAATCCTCAAGCGAATCAAGATTCTGAGAGCTTATTTCAAGTAAGTCAGGATGCATTATTGCGAAGTAAAAACCTTTGGGAAAAAAATCTTTCTCTTCTAGCATCGATTGGCTCCAATTCACCTTTTATTGGATTGTTTGGAACAGTTTTAGGAATTATCCAAGCGTTTCACAGTCTTTCTGGGCAAAGTGGAGCGGGGGCACAGGCAGTCACAGCGGGACTTTCTGAGGCACTGATTGCAACAGCGATTGGAATTTTAGTCGCTATTCCAGCGGTGATTGGATTTAACCTTTATAATCGAAAGGTTCAGTCTGCAGTGGCGGAGGCAGAAGCACTTCAAAATTATTTGGTTTCACATTTAAGTTCAGATCGTTCAGCATCCACAGAACAAGGGGAAGACTAAGATGGCTGGAGGAATTCGATCTTCACAAAATCAAAGTATTTCCGATATTAATGTGACTCCGTTGGTAGATGTGGTTTTAGTGCTGCTTGTGATATTTATGTTGGCTGCTCCGGCGCTCTATAAAACAAGTATTAAAGTTACTTTGCCTGAAGCGGCTACAGGAGAAAAGGCAGAATCGGCACCTCTCACCTTCATCATCGACCAGGGTGGGGTTTTGTATTGGAATCAAAGGAAAGTTGCTTGGACGGAATTGAATCGCGAACTCAAGTCGATTGATGAGGCTAGTAAAAACGAAACAGTAGTGATTAGTGCGGACACGAAGACCAGTCATGGGCTCGTGATTCGTCTCATGGATGAGCTTAGGAATGCAGGATTAAATCGATTCTCACTGAGTGTAAAAAAGAAAATAAACTGACTTAGGAAGATGATGTTTCAAATTGATGAATTTTTTCAGAACGATAAGATTAAGTCCGATGGTTTCGAATCAGTCGGGCTTTCCTTTGGAAAAACAGGGGTGCCTGTATTTTTTTGTGCGACCAAGCAAAAGATTGAGCGCGGACCCTTTGAGCTAAAAAATGAATCGGAGCTTACAGAAATTTTAGGTTCCGACATTATAAATGGGGCCTTACTTGATCGTATGACTCATACGGCCGTTCGAGCTTTTTTTGAAAGTGGTGGTGAGCGCCTGATTCTAGTTCTCTTGTCGCTCGAAGGTAAAGCCCCGATTGAAACAGAGTATTTTGATGGATTGATCTGTCAGCAGCAGGATTTTGTGAATCGTGGTGGCCTTCATCTTGTTAAAGACTACGATGCTCTGGGGGATGTGATGTTATTTCCTCAAGCGGCGCTGATTTTGAAACCGGATGCTTTGAAGGATTTTTATTTTAAGGTTCAAGCAACCTTGGAGCAAATGGCTCCTTATTTTTTAGTGGTTGACCCTCCCTATTTAAAGTCGATGGATGCTTTGGCGCAGTGGTTGAAGGGGTTTGACTCACGATGGAGCGCTGTGTACTTTCCTTGGGTTTCGATGGAAGCAGTGGGCTTTTTGCCTCCTTCAAGCATTGTTGCTAGCCAGTGGCAGCTTTGGGATGGGAGCTATGGATGTGCTGAGGCCCCATCTAACCGACCGCTTTTGAAAAAACTCACGCCCTTGGTTGAGATTGGTTCAGCAGAGTTAGCAGCTGTAAAAGTGGATAGACGTTTTAATGTGATTCGCTATCTTCCCA
>CAYLWK010000330.1:0-2519 GCA_964387255.1 uncultured Oligoflexia bacterium | reverse complement strand
TCACGCGTCTTCCTAAAAGATAGGGCTGAGAGGGAAACCCAAGAGGAATGACGATCACTTCTTGATTTTCAAGCTGGTCGAGTGCTTTTTTAAGTCGTTCACTAAAAACCATCGGGCTGATTGACTCGTTTAATCGCTCAATGGTTGTGGGTCGTGCAAGGAGTTGCAGTAAATCCATGGGATGGGATGTTTGAAACCCATGAGTCAAGATCGCTGCTTGAAACGATTGATTTTCAAGTTTTTCAAAGTAAGTCTTATTTTTTACTTCAGTCACTTCCACATTCATTTTTACTTTTTTTAACTCTTGTTGAAGCCAATTTGCAATTCTTCGCTCACTTTGATCAGAGGTGATCAGAAGATCAAGCTTAATTTCTTGTGCCCATGGCACGAGCCGATGTCGAATTGCTTGTGCTTTTTTAACATCTTGCTGGGTCTTTCTACTAGGCTTGAGTGGTTCATAGCCCTCTACTCCTGGAGGGATTAGACCTGTAGCGATTCGTTCCCCATTCTTTAGGAGCGAAGGTAGGGCTTGAGTGTCAAGGAGCGTTTTGATGGCTTGCCTCATTGCAAGTTCATGAAATGGCTTTTGAGTGTCATTGAGTAAGAGTAACCGAGTAGCCCAAAAGGGACTCACTCCGACTTGGGCGGATTTAAATTTTAAAATTTCATCGGTGGTGGGGTTTCTCAGGATATCAAGTTTTCCAGATTTAAACTTCTCAATCAGTTCGTCATGACTTCCAACGATGAACTCAACGCGATAGACAGGGCGCTCTCCTTTATATTTAGGGTTCCCTTCGATCACAATTCGCTTTCCATGATCCCATTCGGCTAAGAAATAAGGACCCAGCACAGCTTCTCTCGCCATCCACTCGCCTTGATCTTGTTTTGCCTTAGCAGCAAAAGTCTTTCGCACCGGGTAGCTCGGTGGCAAAGTAAGAAGATCTAAAATCTGTGCTGAGGGTTTTGAAAGTTCAATAATCAAAGTCGTCTTGCCTTGGTGACGAACGGATTGGATTTCAGAATAAAGCTTTGCTGCAAAAAAACCATGGTCAGGATTCAAAAGACGAGTGAATCCATGAACAAAATGCTCAGCTACTAGCGAAACTCCATCTGACCATTGGATTCCCCGCTTGAGTCTAAATTCGAGACGTTTTCCTTTTGGGTGAATGGTGTACGATTCGCAAAGATCACAGATCGGTTTTCCAGTAGGTCCATGAGTCATCAGTCCGCGCATGATGAAGCCGGTGATCAATCGATCAGTGACAGACCGATAGCCTTGCCAATCCAAGGTCACTGGCTCTTTTTCAATCGAAATTCGTAAGAAAGGGGGTTCCTTGGAAGAAGCGTTGACCCCAAGGCACTCGAAGCTTGCTAAAATTAGGAAAATGATAAGTTTAGTGATAGTTCCTTTTTGCATCTGACGATTAATTTACGATGTTCTGAAACGGGTTACCAGGAGGATCAGTGATGGACCGCCGTTTGAAAGCGCATTTTTTTATCTGCACGAATGAGCGCGATGAGAATCACCCTCGAGGATGTTGCAAAGCGAAAAACTCTCCGGCTCTACTGGATCGTTTTAAGCAAGAAATTAAAGCACGTGGATTAAAAGGAAAAGTTCGAGCACAACGCGCTGGGTGTTTAGATGTGTGCGAAGACGGTCCATCGGTCGTGGTTTACCCGCATGGGATTTGGCTTGGCAAAGTAGCTGAGTCTGACGTTTCAGATCTCATAGATCGAGTGCTGGAAGGAAAAGAGATTCCTAGGCAGTTTCGTGTTCCAGGTAAATAGCTTTTGACTGAAAGCTGAGTTAAAATTCTCAGTATGACAGAAGAGGGTGTTGCTAAGCGTCGAAGTATTTTTCTCATCAATCGTAAATTTCAGCTGAAGTTTTCTTTTTTTGTGTGTTCTTGGATCGTAGCCTTGAGCCTAGTGTACCCGCTGATAATCTACGATCTATTTGAGTATTTTATCAGCTTTTTCGCTCTTGAAACGGATTCACTCACCAAAGCAAGCATTGCAGAGACTCGTCACGAGATGATCGAGCTCTTGGTGGTCATGCATCTTTCGTTTTTAATTCTTACTTTTTTAATGAGTCTTTTTGTTTCTCATCGAATAGCTGGTCCCATTTACAAGCTTAAAAAATCCCTTGATGCTGCTAAAAAAGGACGGCTTGAGAAAGTTCAATTTCGGACGAAAGATAATTTTAAAGAGCTAGCAAGGAGCTATAATGAGGCGGTGGATCTTCTTTTCGGGCATTCCAAAAAAGATCCAAGCGGCTCAGTGCAGTCCATTTCGAATGCTATTGCTCGAATTGAAGGAATTCTTCCAGCAGCCTCACCGGAATCAAAAGAAGTGTTGAGTCGAGCGCTTGAGGATTTAAAGACAGCAAGAGAAAAAATTTAAGTTATGAAGCTCAATCGTTTCTTTTTCATCCCAGTGATCATGATTCTTGTATCTGCACCTTGCCGCTCGAGTGGGTCCATTGATCCAGATGGAGGACAAATTTTTGAGAAAATCAA
>CAYLWK010000329.1:0-2690 GCA_964387255.1 uncultured Oligoflexia bacterium | reverse complement strand
AGATGAAGATGAAGATGAAGACGAAGACGAAGACGATGAAAAGGATGGGGAAAGTCAAAAGACTTTTGGCAAGGTTGGAAAATTTTTAAAAAGCAATAAAGTCAAAAAAGTTTTTTCTTTTGGAAAGAAAAAAAAGAAAAAGAAAGATCAAGCAAGGAAATCAGACGCTGTAGAGGTATCCCAGAAGAGCAATTCTTCGGGAAGTAAGAGTTTAGAAGTAGAAAAGAATGAAGGATATTTAGAGAATTTTGAGGACTTAAAGCAATCCGAGGGGAAAGATCCAGCAGAGCTTGCAGAGAAGCTTGAGAGTGCAAGTGAGTATGGTAGTTTAGAAAAGACTCTCAAAAGTGCTGAATTAGAGTTTGAGAAACTTCAAAATGAAATTGATTCTCCTCGGGTGAAAAAGTTTGTAACAGGATTACTAGAAGATCTTACTAGAGAAAAATCTAATTTTCTAGATCAAGTTAAAGAGCTTAATCGGACTGTCAAGCAAAGAGAGCTAGCCTTTAGAAATAATGAAAATGCTCTTGAGGAGGAGCTAAAGCGACGAGGTCAAAAAATTAAATCGAAGGACTCCGAGATTGAGCATCTAAAGGATCAGATAAGTCAGCTTAGGATGAATCTAGAAAGAGCTAAATCAGGTTCTGAAGGTAATCAATCAAGTGGAGCAGCCCAGCGGCAGCTAGAATTTACTCGGAAGATGCTGAAAAAGCTTCAAGAAGATCATGAGAAGGTTTTAGAAGATCACAATAAACTTAAAGATCGTTACCATCAAGTAAAGGGGCAAAGTCTCTCTGGGCCAAGTGAGGCAGAAATTGAAGAAACAAAGAAAATACTTCAGAAAACACAGAAAGCCTATGAGGACGCAAGAAAAGAGAATACAAGCAACATCAGTCAGTTGAGAATAGCAGAGCAAAAAACTAAAACAGCGCAGAACAAGATTCTTGAGCTTAAGAGAAGAATGGAAAGTATTCTTGAAACTGTAAATGAGAAAAAATCAGAAGTTGAGGAAACACAGAAAGCCTATAGTGATTTGGAAATTGAGAATGTCAAAATGAAGCGAGAGCTCACAATGCTTAGAAAACAAGTCCTAAGGCTCAAGAATCCTGAAGTTAATGGTGATGGTCCAAAAAATGAAAAACACGTTGAACCAAATTTAGAAGATCTTGATTTTGATACCCAAGTAAACTCGCCAAAAACTGATTTTCCGTTTGCCAAAGATATGACAAATCCGCAGGATGAAGGGGAAGAGGAGTCTCTTAAAGTTAAAGCTCGATCTGAAATAGACACTGAGGGCTCAAGCTCAGAGCGTGAAGAGAGTCCTGACAAGAATGATTTTGAAGAGAAAGAAGAAGAGAGTCAAGAAGAGGTTTTCGAAGACGAAGATGAGGATGAAGAGACTGACGAAGAAAGTGAAGATCATTATCAGGACGAAGATGATGATGAGGATGAAGACGAAGATGAGGACAAGGACGAGGACGAGGAGTCAGTTGCTTAGTAAGTTAGTTTGGGTCGACCTCAGGATTAGTGATCCAGGAAATCCATTTGCTTAGTGTCCAAAAATAATCTCTAGCGCCATTGTTTTGAAACCAATTGTGATAGTGAGGAATCACATAGTTTCTAAAATAGGATTGATTATGGTGATTCTGATACTGTGGGTGAAGACCCACAGAAATAATTCCCATGACCCAGGGTTCCTGAGCTTGAAGATAAGGTGGATCAAATAGATTAAATGGGTCATTCATTGCAATAAATCCGGGTGATATCACCCGGCCATCAGAGAGTCTCTTATTAAAATGTGGCATTGCATTCATCATTATCTGCCCAAGGCGTCTTACTTCGTTGTTTGAAAATCGACTATTCAGAAGATTAGTGATGAGCTCTCCAGTAAACCCCATCGTCCAGGTGACTGCGATGTCATTACGACCATGTAAACTTGGATTTGTGATAGCGCCTGCTCGGCCTTCAGCAACATAGAAAGACATGGCTCTATCTTCTATTGGTAACTGAGTGCCATACTGATTCAAGTTTTGATTTATCACGCTTAGAAGTTTTGTGATCTTTCTCTGAATTCCAGAGATTAGCTCCTGGTGAATAGCTGTGCCACCCGTGAAAGCCAGGATGCGTAAAATATTTTTAGTAAAACGTCCAGCTGCGCGGTTATTATTGCTTAGCCGATTTAATCCATATATCGGAAGATTTGGACCAAAATCATGTAACCATTCTTGGTAGCCTATTTTTCCAACCCATTCAAAGAAGGTCGAATCAGATTCGTCGCCCGTTAGTTCAAAGCGATTGCTGACACCATTGTAAACCCAGTGTTCATTATCGTGAGCTCGAATCTGAGTAATATTCTTAGCTGGGTTGGTGGAAAAATCATTAGGGCAACCGTTTGAGGAACTCCCTCGATACTTTAAGAAATCAACCAGTACATTGTCTTGAGTGTAAGCCGAGCAATAAGGAGAGAACCTAGAAATGTAGAGTGGAGCATCTTCAAGTCGGCCTGAAAAATCAATCATTGCGTATGAACCTGTTTGTTCCTTAGTGAAATAAAAAATATTTCTTACCCATTGGCGGGAGAGGCTGGCAAAAATTTTAGGGTAGGCACAGGTGGTTTGACCTGCTAAAGACAGTATCAGAGACTCTTGCAGTCCAGTTGCATTAAATTCTTCCTGAGCGCCGCCAGCACT
>CAYLWK010000328.1:0-3840 GCA_964387255.1 uncultured Oligoflexia bacterium | reverse complement strand
CTTTGCTGCCGCCGCGGCAGCTGCTGGATCGCCTGGGCCATTTGACAGGAAAATACCCTCAGGGTCATGGCTTAAAATCTCTTCTGAGCTCGAGCCTGCTGGCAGTCGAATCACTTCACAACCTTTATTCTTTAAAATGCGAAATAAATTCGTTTTCATTCCGTAGTCAAGTGCCACCACTCGATACGGTGAGGAACCTGATTTTGACGAATCCTTCATCGGCTCTTTTGGAGTCACTCGTGCAATCAAATCACGCCCTTCGAATTTCGGCATTTTTTCAAACAAGCGTACGGCATGGTCTTTATCTTCCTTATTTAAAATAAGACCCCTCACAGCCCCTTTCGACCTTAAATGAATCGTTAAGCCTCGAGTGTCGACTTCTTCAATGCCAGGAATCTTATTTTCAATCAGGTAGTCTTTTAATGACTTTTTGCTTCTCCAGTTGGAAGGAAATTCACAATAATCATGTACAATCAGTCCTGAAAACCAAGAACGGCTGCTCTCGTCATCTTCATCATTGATGCCTGTATTTCCAATATGAGGATAAGTCATGCAAACCAATTGGCCAAAATAAGACGGATCGGTCAAAATCTCCTGATACCCCGTCATGGCAGTATTAAACACCACCTCACCAAAACCGCGCTCGATGGCATTATTAGACTCAATTGATTTTTCAATTTCTTCTAAGGATTGTCTATAACCAAACTGGATTCCCGGATATTCGATCAGAGTTTTTCCGTCGCCACTTTCAACGAATAAGATCGCCGATTTATCCTTCATGAATCATCTCTCCTTCAAGCAGCGTCATGACTGCTTTTCCTTTCATCGTTTGACCTAAAAACGGACTGTTTTGGCTTTTTGAAAGGTTACTTGACTCGTCATACATCCATTCCTTTTTAGGATCAATGATCGTGATATCTGCGGCAGTCCCGACCTCGAGGGTGCCATGAGGGAGCCCTAGGATCTTGCAAGGTGCAGTGGAAAGCGCCTCTACCCAGCGACTTAAAGAAAGACGTTTTTGATGCACAAGGCTGAGTGTGAGTGGAAGGGTCGTTTGAAGCCCTAAGACTCCATTGGCAGCACAATCAAATGGTTTAGATTTTAACTCGGGGTCATGAGGTGCATGATCCGAAGCGATTGCATCAATGGTTCCATCCGAAAGACCTTCAATCAAAGCCTCTTGACACGATTTGGCTCGTAAAGGAGGCGCCATTTTATGTTGAGAATCATAGATCCCAACTGACTCATCATCTAAAAGTAAGTGATGTGGCGTGACTTCCGCAGTCACTTTTAAGCCTTGTTTTTTCGCACTTCGAATCAGATGAAGTCCTAAATCTGTAGATAGATGCGCAATGTGAACCCGAGCTCCCGTAAGACGAGCTAGAGAGATTTCTCGAGCAATCATGATTTCTTCAGACTCTGGAGGGTTGCCCATTAACCCTAAAAATGTCGATTGGGCTCCTTCACTCATGGGTCTTCCCATGGAAAGAGACAAGTCTTCTGAATGGCTGATGATAGGAACTTCAAAAGATCGTGAGTATTCCATTGCGTGTCGCATGAGTTGGGCATTCATCACAGGCATCCCATCATCACTCAGTGCCACACATCCGGCTTGCACGAGACCCGCCATTTGCGAAAGCTGCTCACCCTTCAATCCTCGAGTGACCGCTCCGATGGGAAACACGCGTACTTTTGCTGTTGCTTTTGCTTTTTGAAGAATTGAGTGAGTTACCGATGGCTCATCATTCACCGGTTGTGTGTTGGCCATACAGGCAACTCCCGTAAAGCCTCCGGCAGCAGCTGCACGAGTGCCCGATTCGATATTTTCTTTTAGCGTTTCTCCTGGCTCTCTTAAGTGAACATGCATGTCCACTAATCCGGGGGTGACATAGTGGCCGCTCGCATCAATGACTTTTTCGCTTGATTCAGCTTGAATTTCACCTGGATTTGCAATTTGTGCTATTTTTCCATCTTTGATTTTTAAATCTTGAATCTTTTCCAACTTCTGAGATGGATCAATCACAAGTCCGTTTTGAATGATCATTCCATTTTCTCCTGAGTCTCGAAAAGATAGTCTAAGATAGCCATGCGAATATAAGTCCCATTTTTTGCCTGATTCAAAACAAGGCAACGATCAGAATCCAGAAGTTTTGATTCGATTTCAATTTCTCGATTCGCTGGACCTGGGTGAAGAATCACAGCTTCAGGGCAAAGCCGTTCAACAATGGACTCTGTCAACTTCCAGGCCTTGGAGTAGTCTTGAAACGATGGCACAAAATTATGAGTCATACGCTCTTTTTGTAATCGCCATGTCATCACAGCATCAACACCTTCGATGGCTTTTTCCATTTTCTCTTCCATCTCCACGCCCCAGTGTTCTTCCCATTCTTTTGGAAGCTTTCTTGGAAGCAACGTACCCGGACCGCAAAGGATGACCTTTGCACCCAACCGAGAAAGAAGTCGAATATTAGACCCTGCTACTCGAGAGTGAATCACATCTCCTAAAAGACAAATACGCTTTCCTTTGATCTCTTTCCAAGTTTCTAGAAGTGTGAATGCATCAAGGAGCGCCTGTGAGGGATGCTCATGAGCGCCATCTCCTGCATTGATGATCGGGGATGGTGTGTAGCGTTTGAAAAGCCAGGGAGCCCCGGCGTTTTCAGTTCTGATCACATAAGCATCAAATTGGTACTTATTTAAGATTCGGAGTGTGTCACCTAACGATTCGCCCTTTGACATGCTTGAACCACCAGTTGCAAACATCATTGTTTGAGCTCCAAGGTTTCTTGCGGCAATGTCAAAAGAAAGTCGAGTTCGTGTTGAATCCTCAAGAAAAAATAGACAAATTCTTCGGCTGGGATGTCGGTGATAGGCTTTTTCTTTGGAATTTAGAAAAAACTTGGCCTTCTTAAAAATCGTTTGAATATCTTCATCGCTTAAACTGCTAATTGAGAGCAGTTCTTTCATCGGACCAACCTTTTCATTGCTTTGTAACCTACCTTGATTTGCATAATTTTTCCACCAATTCTTGACAATTTTGCATGTTTCCTGACCAAGCTGGCCCTTTTAAAGAAGTGGGTCTTGGGATTCGAAGCGGCTTCAACTCAGATTGCGTTGAATTTAAGATGAACACCGAAAATCCTACTCTTCGGGCAATGAGGTCTTTGTAATCGTCATTACCGATATGAAGGCATTCTGATGCTACTAAACCTTCTTGCTTGATAAAGTCGTGATAGAACGATTCCTTGGGTTTGCAGCTATTCATACGCTGAGCATGGGTCATCGACAAAAAGTAATTTGAAGAAATATTCGACCAATTTAAACGAAGCTCTACAAATTCTTTTGGCCACACGGGATTCGTCACGAGATAAAGAGGAAATGACGAGGCACATGTTTGTACGAGCTTTAAAGCTCCTGGAATTGGATAGAAGTGATGTTCTAACGGGTAAAAGACCTTTTTCAAAGCTCGGTAGAGAATACGCTCAGCACGCTCAGAAGAAACACCATAATAGTCTGAGGCTACTTTGACACCTCTTTCAAAATTGGACGGCGGTCCTTCGGAGCGTTCTATTTCACTTCGAAGGGCATGAAGAAATTGAATGGACTTAAGCTTTCCCAGAAATGGCCGATGAAATCGAATGAAGCGATTCATGAATTCAAACGACAATGCAAACGTATCTGCCCCTAACAACGTTCCATCTAGATCGAAGGTGATCGCTTTTATTTTTTTTAGGGAACTTATGGCTTCTTGAAGAGTCGATTCCATCGAATTCTTTCAACCAATGATTGGTCATTCCCTATGCTAGGATGAATCGAAAACCAGATCAAGTTAACTTTTGA